>NZ_JBFUGK010000007.1:0-166074 GCF_056402935.1 Polaromonas sp. P3_B1 | reverse complement strand
CTACCAAAGGCGGGCAACCGCAAGCAAGCTCGATCCCTACGCCGAGAAGCTGGCCACCTGGTTGGTCATCGAGGCAACAAAATCGCGGAAACAGCGGCGCACTTTGAGGCAGATCCACACAGACTCAGCCCAAAAAGGAGAAAACCAAGAACTTATCCACATCGTGAGCACCTTCTGCTCACAAAGAGTGTGGGTCAATATTCGATGGAAAACTCGGGTCAGACTTCAGTGGAATTCAACAGCCACCAAATCCAGGGAAGAATGTAGTTCGGCTCCGGGGTACAAAATCACTTAAGCAGGAGCTCCTGGATGGAGCGGATGAGTTTGACGCGCTCTAACGCATTGCACTTCATCGCGATGCCCGGTGTTTCCTCGGCTGAATAGGCGCGGCTCACAACCAAGTATCTCGACGCGTGTGAACGGCCTTGGCCATGCCGCGCATGCATTGCCACAACTCGACACGATCGACGCTGGTTTCGTGATGTAGCTGCTCAACCACATCAGCGATCAACGCGATGGACGCCTCCTCCAGGAATGCACGCACACAAGGCATTAGTTTCTTTGGATACTCTGTAGTGAGGATCGCCGCACGCAGGCCCTCGGCATCGAGTATTTCTCTATAGCTCGTGCTCGCAGAGCGTGCGGCTATCTCTAGCGCGGGTTCTCCTTTCTCCCTCTGGCGCCTTGTTGGCCGTGGATTTGAGACGAGGACACTTAGCCCTAAGACCGAGAGCAGGCGAATTGCATGGGCCCAATCGAGTTCGCCAATGGATCCGCTTTCCAATTCCTCCACCGTGGTGGGTGACAAGCCGCACAGGTCGGCAACACGCTCCTGGGTTAAACCCATGTCGGAGCGGCGGGTACGCACCGCTAATCCGATCGCAGCGAATTCATACATGATCATTGCCCGCAGCAGAGATCACCAGCGCACCCGCGAAATCTCTTCGTCCACCACATCGAGGAATACGTCCGACCTCTCCTCGGGCGTTAGCGTGTCGTATTCGGGCGGCATACCGCCCAGCAGCATTTCGATGGGAGTCAAACCGGCGTATATCTTCTGCGGGCTTCGCAAGAAGCTCCAGAGCAGGGTCGAGTTGACATCGGCCTCTAGGTATTTCTGGATGGTTTGCGTCAGCAGTGACTTGTCCAGGCGCTCGTTGAGCTGAAACGCAGGATAGCGCCGGTCATCGACTCGGTTTGGAGACGAAAGGAAAATGAATTCACCGGCAACCGCGCGTTCGTAAACCACCTCCGGCGAACACTTCAGATGATCGGCCATTTCTTGGGCTGTCAGCACCCCATATAAATGTGCAAAGCGGCCACGGTTCTCGCTGCCGACGGTTGGGTGGGGAGGTTCGACATCTGGTCCAATCATGGCATGTCCTTTCGCTCGCGCAGCAGCTGGCGCAACCGGCGCTCGTCTGCGCTAACAAACCCTGTCGCCGGATTGATGGTCAGCAGGTTCTTGCAAAAAGGCCGAAACAAATACGCCTTGTCGTCCAGGGCCAGCCAGTGCGGGCTGTAAGGCCGGTTGGCACGCAACCAGGCGATGCACTCCCATTCCCGCGGGTACAGCTCCAGGCCATCCGGAAACTGTCGAGGGTCCAGATCCTTGGAGTCAGGCGTGACTCCGACGATGCGCTCTGATATGTCGTAAGAAAAATAATGCTTCAGGGTGTCGCCTGCAGGGTCCAATGGAAAGCGAAGGCGCCAGGTTGTTGTCAACACGATGTCGACTTCCGGGAAATCACGCAGGATTTTCTGGAGCCGATCGCGGTTACAAAACCGGCTCTCCCTATCGCAAACGTCTGGATGGAGGACGCCATCGAAGTCAAGAAACAGGGTCATATATTCCTTACTGGTGTCCATCGGGTGTTTCGTGATCCGCGTCAGGTGCTCGCGGAACACGTCTTCATCGGACGGCGTGAATCCGACGCCTTTATTGATCGGCATAAGGTTGACGCTGCCGGGTGAGAACCACCAGGCGCGGTCATCTAAAGCCATCCATGGAGTCCAGGCTGGCCGATTCGATTTAAGCCATTTCAGGCATTCGGCCTCGCGCGGGTAGGGCAGCGGAGCCAGACCTCGCGATTCACGCCGGCCTAAAAATGGCGTGACTCCGATGACCCGTGAGGCGATGTCTGGGGAAAAATGCCGGCGCATGTTCGATACAGCAACCGCTTCACCTTCATTGAACCAATCGAGGCGCCAGTCTGAGGAAATGACGATTTCGACGGAAGGGAAGTCCCGCAGGATTGCTTCCACGAGAGGGAGTTGAGACAGTTTTTTTTTAGCCATGAGTGGCTCCGGATGCAGCACCCCGTCGAAGTCAAGAAAGAGAATCGGGCTCATGGCGGCGCGTTCTTGAAAACGTCCAGGTATTTTTGCCGGAAGTCCCGCTGCGCATCCAGCTCGCCGGGGACGATCACGGCGGCGTTTCCGTCCGCGTTGATGGCGGTAATACCCCGCAAGCCAACGCCGAAACTCCTGAAGCCCTGCTGACCCCATCGGTCGGAGCTATCCAGGTTATCGTGGTGGTGCCCATGCACTGTCACCTTGGCACCCATGCTTTGCGCCAGGGTGTCCAGGATTTCAAAACCGTTGTGGTGATAACCCGGCGCCTCGTGGGTGATGAGGATGTCCGCCTGCATCAAGGACAAACGATCCAGTTCGTCCGGATAAATGGTGGACCAGTGTTGGCGCGACACACCGCCTTGCCACCGGTCCTGCTGCGGCGTGGCCTGGATATGCTCTTGGCGATTGCGAAATTTTGGTGGCGTAGGCAGGCTGGGATACCAGACACTTTCCCGAAATACGCCACCCAAGCCGGCGATCCGGATGCCATTGGGCAGGGTCGCCACCCGGCCGTCGAGGTTTTTGTCTGCGAGCTTGCTGCCCCAGAGGTGATCCCAGTTGCGCTCGCTGTCGGTGTCGTGATTGCCGTGGATGTACCAGAGCTTGTCGGAAATCGGTGCCAACTCCTCGTGCAGCGGCCGCACTGGCTCCATGTCCCCCAGCAATATGACTGCTGATGCGCGCAACTCGTCGGCAGTTCGCAGGATATGGCCAAACTGCCCGTGCGGGTCGCCGCAGAACAAAACGATTTCGCCAGGGGATTTCACAGCACTCTGGGCTCCAGCAGAATCTGGGGTGACCTTCGACTACTGCTTTGAAAGCGTGGCACCGACACGCCAGCTCACCATTTCTTTATAGGCGTCGGGCTTGCCCTCATACGCCTGGTCGACCGCAGCCTGAAGGGTCTTCACCCATCTTTGGAGGTGGGCAATGAACTGGCTCTTGATGGGATCGGCTGCAATTTCCGATTTGCTCCAGCCACCGGTGAACCCTTCGGAATCCGGGAAGATGTCAAAGGTCACGTCAAGCTTCTTTGAGTTCATGCCGTCTCGGAGAACCCCAACACGAATGGCCTGTTTCTGAAGAGGTGCTGCATTTTGCGGTTGCGTGATGTCGGGCGTCGCTCCGGACTGGTATTTGTTAACGGAGACAAATGCGCAATTGGTGCCGCGGGTGAACGTCGGTTGTTCAGCACTCAGCACGACGCCGTAGATGTCCTGAGCGCCTGCGCCCCCGCCGCACGGCGTTGGGTTCGTCCAGGAAGTGTGCTTCTTGTTCTCGACGTGGGAAACCCGCACGCTTTGAACGTCACGCACTACGCCTTGCTCAATGCGCACAAAGTTGGTTCGACTCACAACATACTCACCAGTGCTCGGGTTGTCCTTATTCAGTAAGCCTTTGGACGGCGTCGCAGACAGGAGCGTCCAGCCCTCGCCAGGCAGCCAGATGGGGTAGCCGCCGGCCGTCAGGGTTGCGGTTTGCGGCATGCCAGTTACCGCATCGGCTGACGCACGATGCTCGGCGCTGCTGGAAACATACAGCTCCTGGGCTGCGACAGACAAAGAAACTGCGGCCAGTAGGGCAACGACAAAACGGCTTTTGAAGGATTTTTTCATAGAAATCTTTGCAAGGAATTGAGAGTTGGTGAGTGAGCTTTTTTCTACGCCTGGTCATTTTTCGCGGGGTAGTCGTCTGTTGGATTGTAAAAATAGTCGAATTTAGACTATTTTGCACTAATCGGGATAGTTGGCCAGCCATGGCTAACATGTTCAAAACCCGATACAGCTTGCGCTATAAGCAGTTTCTTGCCGCTTTGTGCGCTGCCAGGGAAGAACGCGGCATGACCCAGGTTGAATTGGCCAAAAAATTGCGCGTCACCCAGTCCTGGGTAAGCAAGTGCGAACGAGGGAGTAGAAGGCTGGACGTGGTCGAGCTGGAAATCTGGTGCAAAGCATTGGGAATGGACGTTCCCACTTTGCTGAGTTCGTTCTAGTTTTTTTGCCCAGGCTGGGCGGATCTGACTGGATTCCAGCCGAGTGGTCAACAGTTCAGCGTAGGGATCGCTTGTTGGCGCTGACCTTCCTTGGGTGCTGCAGCAGCTGGCGGTGGGCCCTCCGGAGCGAGCAATGTCACCCATGATAGACATTGGGTGCAATTTGTATGCTGTCGCATACATTTATATGCTGAGTACCGTCGAAATCTACCCTCGGGTCAGACCTCAGCGGAATTCAGCAGCCAAGCCGCATCGATAACTCCACGTCCTCGCCGAACGACACGGACAGGTAGCCACTGCCGGGCGAACGCATCCGGGTAAGGTAGTCCGGGCTCCGGTCGGCGTTGTCGGCCACGATCAATGCACCCGGCAAAAGGCGGCTCTCCGACTCTTTCTGGACAGAGACCGCGAGGAATCATTCTTCTCGCAAGCTGGCGTGCCGCGCCCGTGCGAGGCGTTCAGGCTGGCGCCGTTGGAGCAGGATGAGCAGCGCCTCGTACAGAAGGTGCACGGCCGCGGTCGCGCCAACGGCCGTCCAGGTCCACGCCATGCTCATGGGTCAAGCTTTCTGAGGCGCGAGCGCTGCGCGTCGCTCCAGCAGTTCGAAGAGGCCCATGCCCAGCAGCATTGCAGCGACGAACACCGCTGCCTTGATTTCGCCCATCCCATCAACCGGTCCAAGTATTTATCCGCACCCCCAGTGAGTCAGATTTCGACGGAATTCAACAGTCAGACACCCCAGAAAGCATCTTCCTGCTCGGGATCACTCGAGAACAGCCTGGCTTCAACGATCTTGCCTTCTTCGACGCGAAGCAGGTCGATGCCTTGCTGGGACAGTAGCAAGCCATCGCGCTGCCCCTTGAACTCAAGCTCCACGGTGACCCAGGCGCCATTAGCCATGTAGCGATGCGCTTGGGTGATCGCAAATGTTCCTTTGGACATCTCCATCATTCCGCCGATCATGGTTCCTACGGCTTGAAGGCCTTGGTGCGTGCCGGAGAAACGGTTGTGTCCGGGCTGGTGCCACACGATGTGCGGCGCCAGCAGAGCGCCTAGCGCGGCTTGATCACCGGATTGAACGGCTTGAATGTACTTTTGTGCAATTTCGATCGGGGTGGTCATGGCTTCCTCTGTTAGCTGGGTTGAGTGTCGGCCCTGCATTTCGCCAGGAACCGTCTGGACAAACTATAGGTTTCATTCGTTCTGCCGTCACGGTGGAAAGCTGCCGGGGAATGGTAATAATCGGACATGAGTCGAAATAACAAGGAGACGGGAAATACGCTGGAGCGGATCGCCTACGCGCCGCCGGCTGACTACGCCTTCGATATCGAGATCATTTCCATGCGGGACCTGCGCGCTCGTGCGCCTGCAGCGGACCTGCGCAGCCCGCACCGCATCGAATTCCATGAGTTGATTTTTGTCACTCGCGGCGAGTGCACACATGTGGTGGACTTTGAACCCATCCACTGTCGGCCCGGAACTGCACTGCTTCTGCAGCCGTCTCAGGTCGAGCAGTTCGACGTCGAAACGCCCTGGGACGGCTGGCTTGTTTTATTTCGTCCTGAACAACTCTTTGCATCTCAGGGAAAAACGCGCAAACCTGGCCTGATTCAGGCAGTGGCCGAGCTGCCTGTACAGCTCACCCTCGACAGTGCCGAGGCGCGGGTGCTGCGGCAATCCATCGCGCAGATGCACCTGGACGGGCGCTTGCAAGCCGGCAAGCCGGAGGCCGAGGCCTTGTTGTTGCACCAGCTTTGCGTCGTTCTCCTTCGGCTGGTTCTCGCGCACCAGCAACAACGCAGCGGCAGCAACGCCAAACCTTCAGAGCTGGATCGCTTTCGGCGATTTCGGCTTCTCGTGGATCAATCGTTTGCCAAGTGGCACACGCTGGCCCAATACGCGGATGCGATCGGCTGCACGACCAGAACCTTGACTCGAGTCACCATGAGTGTCGCGGGGGTTAGCGCCAAAGCGTATGTGGCGGACAGGATTTCGCTGGAAGCCAAACGATTGCTTGCGCACACAGGGAAGCCCGTCGCCAGCATCGCAGACGAGTTGGGGTTCGACGACTCCAGCAACTTCACCAAGTTCTTCAGGCGGGAAGCTGGATGCACGCCAATAGAGTTTCGCTCGGGTTGCCACTAGGATTCGCCCACGTATGGCCTGATGGCTTATGGCATAGTTTTTGTCTATGGGCGAACAGCGCATGAATCCGCTGAAGTTTGACTCAATTTAGAGTGACCCCCTGGGGCTGCAGCAGCCCAAAGTCAGCCTAGCACTTCAAGGTGATGTGGCACCCGCGGAGCCGAAGGTCAGGATGAAAAAATCACTGCCTCACCGCTGCCTCATAATTCAGGCCTTCCCCCTTTCTCCTGGCCCACCATGTACCGCGCACGACTCTCTCTGGCATTTGCTGCCCTGGTGGCCCTGGTGTGTATCCAGGCCACCTTTGTGTATTGGGGGGCCAACCGCGTCAATGACTATGCCCAGCACAGCCGCCTGGCGAGCGACATCCAGTCCGAACTGCTGGATTTGTCGGCCAACAAGCAGCGACTGCGGGTATGGGCCATGCAGCGCCTGATGAACACCGATGCCCAGCCGGAGCAGCGCGAGCGCCTGGTGGCTGCCATGTACGCCAGCGCCGCCAACCTCGATGACCTGGTGCGACGCGACTTGGCGTTGTGGAACGAATTAGCTCGCCGTGAAGGCGTGAGCATGCCGGCCGAGGTGCCCCAGCTCGTGGGCGTGACCGAGCTGCTGCGCGACAACATCCAGGCGGTGGAGGCGCGGCTGGCGCAGCTGGTGCCACTGGAGAAAGGCGCCAACTTTCCGGCCCTTTGGACCGAACTTACCCAGGTGTTCGACATGGCGCGCGGGCGCGACCTGCGCGAGCTGATCAACGGCGCCATTGCGCACCAGCGCACGGCCGTGCCTGTGGCGCGCGCCGCCACCGAGCGTGGGCTGGACGTGCTGCGGGCGCAGGCCGTCGGCATGGCGCTCATCACCCTGGTCGTTGCGGTGGTGCTGGCGTTGCACCTCAAGGGACGCCTGCAGCGCCCGCTGGACCGTCTGCTGCAAGGGACGCAGGCCCTGCAAGCCGGGGCGCTCGACCACCGCGTGGCCACCGGCTCCAACGACGAATTCGACCGCGTGGCCCAGCATTTCAACGCCATGGCGGCAGAGCTGCAGCAGCATCGCGCCGAGGCCGATGCAGCACGGCGCGGGCTGGAAGATGCCGTGCAGGCCCGCACCCGCGAACTGAGCGCTGCCCACGACACCCTGCAGCGCCTGGACCAGCGTCGCCGCCAACTGTTTGCCGACCTCGGCCATGAGCTGCGCACTCCCGCCACTACGATCCGCGGCGAGGCCGAGATCGCGCTGCGCGGTGGCGACAAACCGGGCGATGAGTACCGGAAGGCGTTGACGCGCATCGTGGGCGGCGTGAACCAGCTTACCCATGTGATCCGTGACCTGATGCTGATCGCCAAAGCCGAGGCCGACCAACTGGTGATGCAGCCAACCCCCGTAGACCTGCGCGCTTTGCTGGGCGATGCGGCGGAGCAGGCTGCCGCCCTGGGCTCATCACATGGAGTGCAGGTTGAGCTTCTCTTTCGTTTGTCCGACGAAAAAGAGGATGGCGAGAGAGTTGATGCGCTGTCCAGTGGGGCGGTCACGGTGTATGCCGATGCTGACCGGCTGCGCCAGGCGCTGGTGATCGTACTGGACAACGCGGTGCACTATTCGGAACGTGGCACCACAGTACGCGTGAGCCTGCGGAGCGCGCTGGGAGCTGTGGAGATTTTGGTGCGCGACGAGGGCATCGGCATTGATGCGGACGAGCTGCCTCGCGTGTTCGAACGCTTTGTGCGCGGCCGCAGGGCGCGCGCGCACCGTGCCGATGGCACGGGCATCGGCTTGTCGATTGCACAAGCCATCGTGCAAGCGCATCAGGGCCGCATCGACATCGAAAGCGAGCCGCAGCACGGCACGGTGGTGTGCATCGCGCTGCCGCTGGCGCCCGCCGAGCCACGCTCAGCAGCGGATGCCACAAGTGCCCGGCAAGGAGGACAGTCGTGAACATCCTCGTAGTGGAAGACGACGCGCGCGTGGCCGATTTTCTGGTGCGCGGGCTGAGTGCCGAAGGCTACCGCGTGGAGTTGGCCCGCACCGGTCCCGAGGGCCTGGCCATGGCACGCAGCGCCGAACCCGGCGTGCTATTGCTGCTAGACCTGATGCTGCCCGGCCTGAGCGGCCTGGAGTTGTGCCAGACCTTGCGCGCCGAAGGCCACCACATGCCCATGCTGATGCTCAGCGCGCTGAACAACACCGAGGACAAGGTCAATGGCCTGCGCCTGGGCGCGGACGACTACCTGACCAAGCCCTTTGCGTTTGAGGAACTGCTGGCCCGCATCGAGGCCCTGCTGCGCAGGGGCCGCGAGCAACGCTCGCGCGCCAGCACCCTGCAGGTGGCTGATCTGGTGCTGGACCTGGAGCGCATGCAGGCCAGCCGCGCAGACCGCCCCATCGCGCTCACGGCACGCGAACTGGCCTTCCTGGAGCTGCTGATGAGCGCGCCCGGCCGCGTGTACAGCCGCGAACGCATTCTCTCCAACGTCTGGGGCACCAATGAGGATCCGCTGACCAACGTGGTCGACGTGTATGTGCGCCGCCTGCGCGCCAAGATCGACGAAGGTCACGCGCTCGCGCTCATCAAGACCGTGCGCGGCTTTGGTTACCGGTTGGATGCCACGACAGACTGATTTGAGTGCCGTGCGGGCAGATCAGTTGCCGCTAAACGGCAGCGAGGAGTGGTGCACGATAATGCGCAGCTTGCCCGCATCGTCCTTGGCGAAGGCCCAGGTCTTGTCTACGGTGGTCACCTTGCCGTCTTTGCCCGTGAACATCACGTTGCCCATGGTGCTGGCTGAGTCGCCGGTGATGAAAACGGCGGCATTGGAAATCTCGCACTTGGTCCACCCCTTCAGCGCGAAGCCGGTGTCCTTGGGGTATGCCGGGTTACCCCCCACGAAATAGGAGAGCGCTCCCTCTCGGGTAGTGCGGAAGGTCTGGGGTACCTCAGTCAAGGTCGGCTTGAACAGTACCGCCCCCATCTGGTAGCCGTATGCACCGTCGATTACTTTCTCGGCCAGGGCTTTGGCTGCCGGCTGGCCGCTGGTGGTGTTCACCGTCGAGATATCGATCAACGCCTTGCACCAGGCTTGCTGAGCAGCCAGCACCTCGGTTTCGGAGATGGCGTGGTTGACCACCGGGCCCTTGGCTGCGGCCGGCAGGATGGCTCCTCCGATCAGGAAACTGGCAACAGCAATACAGGTAAATTTTTTCATGGATTTCTTTGATTGAAGTGGTTTAGCCCCGCCCGCAACCTGTGTTGCTGCGGCGAGAACTAGAGTTCACCAAAGCGGCATGAACACGTTCTGAACTCCGGGTTACAGCGGCGTGAGCAGCGCATGAATATCAGATGAACGACCATCTCGCGCCCGCACCTCAAGAGGGCCTGTTGGCCGATTTCAGGTAGCGCTTAATTGGGTACCGAAAGAGCCTTGGATTTCCGGCATAAAGCAGTCCAAGTAATTGTCCGCACCCCCGGCAATGGATTCGATGGCCGTCCACAGTGAGGGGTAATCGCCCCAGTGCTCGCGCACCATGCGTACAGCGCGCTCTCGTACTTCTGTGAAAATTTCTTGGTTGTCTTGCTCATGGCTCAATCCTCTCAGAGAAAAGAGCCTCCTCAGAATCCGGGGCGATTCAGCACGCCACCTTTGACGGTGGTTTTTGTTTCCGAGTGAGTTTTAGTTCAGAGCGGATTTCTTACCATCTTTGTAGACATACAAGGTGATGGCCGGGTTTTTCAACTCACCATTGGGTTCGAAACCGATGGTGGTTGTGACACCTTTGTAGCTGGTTTTGATCAACTCAGGGGTGTAGACTTTTGGATCGGTCGAATTGGCACGCTTCATGGCGTCGACCAGAACGAAGGTGGCGTCATAGGCGTACGGGCTGTACAACTGGAACTGGCCAGGGTACTTGGCGTCGTAACGCTTTTTCCAGGCTTCGCCGCCTGGCATTTTTGCCAGCGATGCACCACCTTCAGCGCACACCACATTGCCGATGGTCTTGGCGCCGGCAGCCAGCTTGGCCAGCTCAGCCGTGCAGATGCCGTCGCCGCCGAAATACTTCACATTGCTCATGCCGAGCTGCTCCATCTGGCGCAGCATCGGGCCGCCCTGTGGGTCCATGCCGCCGAAGAAGATCGCGTCTGGGTTTTTGGCCTTGACAGCGGTCAGGATGGCCATGAAGTCAGTGGCCTTGTCGGTCGTGAACTGCTCGTCCACCACGGTCATGCCTTTTGCCAGAGCGGTCTTCTTGAAGACTTCAGCAACGCCCTGGCCGTAGGCGGTGCGGTCGTCAATGATGGCGACTTTTTTCAGCTTCAGTGCATCGGCAGCATAGAAAGCCAGGCCAGCGCCGAGGGCGTTGTCGTTGGCGATGATGCGGTAGGTGGTTTTGTAGCCGGGCTTGGTCAGATTGGGGTTGGTTGCAGCGCCCGTGATGTGGGGAATACCACAATCGTTGTAAACCTTGGAAGCGGGAATCGTCGTACCCGAATTCAGGTGACCGACCACACCGGCGACTTTGGAGTCGCAAAGTTTTTGTGCGGCAGCCGTGCCCTGTTTTGGATCGGCCGCGTCGTCTTCAGCAACGATTTCAAACTTGATTTTTTTGCCGCCAATAACAATATTTTGCGTGTTCAGGTCTTCAACAGCCATGCGCGCACCGTTTTCAACGTCTTTGCCGTAGTGAGCCTGTGAGCCAGACAGAGGCGCCACATGACCAATCTTGACCACGACATCCTGGGCCGAGGCCATGCCGACCAAAGTTGCGAGAGCGGCCACTACCGTCAGTTTTAATTTCATTTGCATAACGACACTCCAATTTTTAGAAAATTACCGTAAAGGTTGAGACATTTTTTGCTCAACGGGACCGAACATATCGCAATGTCGACTCTTTTGTTTCAGGGATTCCACCTACAAAAACAAACCATCTAGTTGGTAAGATAAAGGCATGGAATATCGAAATGTTGCGCCATAATGGCAATCATTTACCTGCTGTGCACCCATTTTTTTGAATATAAAAACTACCAAGTAATCGGTTTGTTTTATGGGGTTGCATTTCTTTTGAGAGAAAAAAAGTGAAGCTAGTCAAAGTTGAAATCTGGTCGGATTTTGTATGCCCGTGGTGCTGGATCGCCAAGCGACGTTTCGAGAGCGTTGCTAAGGCTTTGGCAGAGGAAGTCCAAGTCGCCCCCACATACAAGTCGTATCGCCTATCTCCGGGGATGGTGCCCATAGGATTTAAGGCTGCACTTGCGAAGAAGTTTGGAAGTGTTCAGGCGGCGGAGGAGTTGATGGCCATGGTTTCGAAACAAGCGGCTCTGGATGGGTTGAATTACAACTTCTCAAACATGAAGTTTGGTGATACCACGAATGTGCATGCGCTCGTCAAGTCTGTTGCATCGCCCACGCTTCAAGGCCTTCTCATTGAACGGATTTTCCACGCCTTTACCTCTGAAGGCTTCAACATATTCGATCGTGACCCGCTTCAGGAAATTGCCCTGCAATCAGGAATCCTCAGCGAGCGGCTAAATCTTGATTCGTATGAATCAATTGCAGCAATAGAGCGCGATGAAGCCGAGGCAAAGCGTATTACCGGTGGTGTTCCCCTGTTCGTCTTCAACTCAAAAATTTCCCTATCAGGAGCTCAGCCGATCGAGGTGTTTGAGCAAGCACTTCGAAGGGCAGCAGAAGAGTCTCAAGCGACAGTGAGCTTGGAAAACGCTCGGGTATGTGGATCAGAGGGTTGTCGGATTTAGTACGACTGTGTAGCGGGAGAGTTTTTTAGCCACCCAGATATTTGCGGAACTTGGGTCTGTCTCAGACTCAAGGCAATGCACCAGCGTATCAAGAAAAGAGGATTTTTATGACATTCAATTTTGATCAACTGATCTCGCGCCAAGGCACCAATGCCCTTGCGGAGGATGGGTACGAGAAGTATCTATTTGGAGCCGAACCGTTGGTGCCGCCTCTACAGGTACCCGCGATGGATTTGATGTCCATGTGGGTTGCAGATATGCAGTTCGCTGCGCCGGACGCGGCCATCGACGCGATGCGTGAGCGACTGGCCCATCCCATCTTTGGATACACGATGAACTTCGATGACCAGTTGGACGCCGCCTTCGGCGCGTGGTGCGATAGAAGATACGCCTGGCGTTTTGATCGCGAGGAAATGCTGATATCGCTGGGAGTGATCCCGGCACTTTTCGGCCTTGTGGAGTACATCTGCAATCCCGGCGACAAGGTGTTCAGCCTGACACCTTCGTACGGCTACTTCAAGCATGCAGTCGTCCAACGCGACAGGATGTTCGAAGTTTCTCCTTTGCATAAAAAAGACGATGGAGACTACGAGATTGACTTCGAGGACTTCGAGCGTAAGGTTTGCGATCCAGCTGTGAAGATGTTTTTTCTTTGTCACCCCCACAACCCAACCGGTCGTGTCTGGACCGAGCAGGAGTTGCGCCGCATGGGTGAACTTTGCCTAGCCAACGGCGTCAAGATTGTGTCTGACGAGATTCACTGTGACTTGACTCGCACCGGGGTGATGCATGTGCCACTGGCTAAGCTTTTTCCGAGCAGCAAGGACATCATCACCTGCATGGCGGTGAGCAAGACGTTTAACCTAGCCGGAATGATGATCGCCACCGTGATCATCCCTGATCCCGAGCTTCGTACTGTATGGAAGCGAAGGCACTACCCGTTCGTCAATCCGATCAGTCTCGCTGCGGCGGTCGGGGCCTACAGAGACGGCGAGGCCTGGCTTGACGCGCTCAGGCAATATCTAGACGACAACTTTGCGCTCATGCATCGCTGTCTCTCGCTTTGGCTGCCTAAGGCCCGGTTCCATATTCCCCAGGCCACGTATCTGGCATGGGTGGATTTAAGCGCCTATTTTGACGAATCCATCAATCTGACAAGGTTTTTCCTCGAAAAGGCTGGCCTGCTCCTGGAGGGAGGAGAAATGTTTGTGGCGAACGGGGCTCAATGCATTCGATTGAATCTTGCATGCCCGCGAATACAAATAGAAGAGGCTTTGAAAAAGTTGGCGGCTGCGATCGCGTCGCGTTAGATGCACACATCCTGGGCCTAGGGATAGCGCCCTGAAAAGCATGCTCAAACCAGTTCGAAAAATGACATTGATAACCGAATACGGTTGTCGGTAAAAAAAAATACAGGAGATAAGTTCATGGATATTTTGATGCAGCAGATCATCAACGGTCTGGTTCTGGGCAGCATGTATGCCCTGATCGCCCTGGGCTACACGATGGTGTACGGCATCATCAACCTGATCAACTTCGCGCACGGCGAAGTCCTGATGGTGGGGGCTTTAACCAGCTGGACCATCATTGGCCTGATGCAGGATTCGATGCCGGGCACGCCGGGCTGGATTATTTTGCTGATATCGCTGTTGATTGCCTTTGTTGTTTGCGGCGCCCTCAATTTCGCGATTGAAAAAATCGCCTACCGGCCGCTGCGAAACTCCCCCAAACTGGCCCCGCTGATCACCGCCATCGGCATGTCGCTGTTGCTGCAGACACTGGCCATGATCATCTGGAAACCCAACTACAAACCCTACCCAACCCTGCTGCCAAGCGAGCCTTTCCAGGTCGGCGGCGCTGTCATCACCGTGACCCAGCTCTTCATCCTGGGCGCCACGGTTGTCTCCCTTTCTGTCCTCATGTGGCTGGTGCACTACACCAAGCTGGGCCGCGCGATGCGCGCCACCGCAGAGAACCCACGCGTCGCCGCCCTCATGGGTGTGCGCCCCGACACCGTCATCTCGGCCACCTTCATCATCGGTGCCATCCTCGCCGCGCTGGCCGGCGTGATGTATGCCTCCAATTACGGCACGGTGCAGCACACCATGGGCTTTTTGCCCGGCCTCAAAGCCTTCACCGCGGCTGTCTTCGGCGGCATTGGCAACCTCGGCGGTGCGGTGCTGGGCGGCATATTGCTGGGCCTCATTGAATCCATCGGCGCCGGCTACATCGGCCCGCTGACGGGCGGGGTGCTGGGCAGCCAGTATTCCGACATCTTTGCGTTCATCGTGCTGATTTTTGTGCTCACGCTGCGGCCTTCAGGCTTGCTGGGTGAGCGTGTAGCGGACCGGGCGTGACGCCCCCGTCTATCCGGTACACAAGGAGAACAATCATGAATTCTGTCAAATCGAAAAAACTCATTACCTTCCTGGTCGTCGCGGCGGCACTGCTGGTGCTTCCGCTGATCCTGCAGCAGGGCGGCAACGCCTGGGTGCGCATTGTCGACATGGCGCTGCTGTATGTGCTGCTGGCCCTGGGCCTGAACATCGTGGTCGGCTACGCCGGCCTGCTGGACCTGGGGTATGTCGCCTTCTTCGCGGTCGGCGCCTACCTGTTCGCGCTGCTCGGCTCGCCCCATCTGGCCGATGCGTTCCCCTGGATCGCGGCGCAATTCCCGAACGGGCTGCACCTGCCGATCTGGGCCATCATCCCGATGGCCGCGGCGCTGGCGGGCTTTTTCGGCGTGCTGCTGGGAGCGCCAACCCTCAAGCTGCGCGGCGACTACCTCGCCATCGTCACGCTGGGCTTTGGTGAAATCATCCGCGTGTTCCTGAACAACCTGGACCGTCCGATCAACCTGACCAATGGACCCAAGGGCATCAACCAGATCGATTCGATGAAGTTTTTCGGCTTTGACCTGGGCAAGCCGCATGAGTTTTTCGGCTTCGAGGTCAACTCGGTGTCGATGTACTACTACCTTTTCCTGGTGCTGGTGATCGTCTCGGTCGTGGTTTGCCATCGCCTTGAGAACTCCCGTACCGGACGCGCCTGGATGGCGATCCGCGAAGACGAAATCGCCGCCAAGGCCATGGGCATTAACACCCGCAACCTGAAGCTGCTGGCTTTCGGCATGGGCGCCACTTTTGGCGGTGTGTCCGGCTCCATGTTTGCTGCCTTCCAGGGCTTTGTGTCGCCCGAATCCTTCAGCCTGATGGAGTCAGTGATGATCGTCGCCATGGTGGTGCTGGGCGGTATCGGCCACTTGCCCGGCGTCATCCTGGGCGCCTTGCTGCTGGCTGCGCTGCCTGAAGTGCTGCGCCATGTGGCCGGCCCGTTGCAGGCCATGACCGACGGACGTCTCGACTCGGCCATCCTGCGTCAATTGCTGATCGCGCTGGCCATGATCACCATCATGCTGATGCGTCCGCGCGGCCTCTGGCCGGCTTCCGAGCACGGCAAGTCGCTGAACAAGCCCGTCGGTCCAGATCCCATCCAGTCAATCAATCCCTAAGGAGAATGGACATGAGCGAAACCATTCTTAAAGTCTCCGGTGTTTCCAAGCGCTTCGGCGGTTTGCAGGCCCTTTCCGATGTCGGCATCCATATCGAGCGTGGCCAGGTGTATGGCCTGATCGGCCCCAACGGCGCCGGTAAAACCACCTTCTTCAATGTGTTGACGGGCCTTTACACACCCGACAGCGGCACCTTCGAGCTCGCCGGCAAGCCCTACAAGCCGACGGCGGTGCACGAAGTGGCCAAGGCCGGCATTGCCCGCACCTTCCAGAACATCCGCCTGTTTGCCGACATGACCGCCCTCGAAAACGTCATGGTCGGCCGCCATATCCGTACCAACTCGGGCCTGATCGGCGCCGTGCTGCGCACCCCCGGTTTCAAGCACGAAGAAGCCGCCATTGCCAAGCGTTCGCAGGAGTTGCTCGACTACGTTGGCATCGGCAAATACGCCGACTTCAAGGCCCGTACCCTGAGCTACGGCGACCAGCGCCGCCTGGAAATTGCCCGGGCCCTCGCCACCGATCCGCAGCTGATCGCGCTGGACGAGCCGGCTGCCGGCATGAATGCGACCGAAAAAGTACAGCTGCGCGAGCTGATCGACCGCATCCGCAAAGACAACCGCACCATTTTGCTGATTGAGCATGACGTGAAGCTGGTCATGGGCCTGTGCGATCGCGTGACGGTGCTCGACTACGGCAAGCAGATCGCTGAAGGCGCGCCTGCAGATGTACAAAAAGACGAAAAAGTGATCACGGCCTATCTGGGCACGGGTCATTGAAGGAAAGCAAGAACATGGCAGCAAACACACTCCTGAAGGTGACCGGCCTGAAGGTCGCTTACGGCGGCATCCAGGCGGTCAAGGGCGTTGACTTCGAAGTCCACGAAGGCGAACTCGTGACCCTGATCGGCTCCAACGGCGCCGGCAAGACCACCACCATGAAAGCCATCACCGGCACCTTGCCGATGCTGGGCGGTGACATCGAATACCTCGGCAAGAGCATCAAGGGCCGTGGTGCCTGGGACCTCGTCAAAGAAGGCCTGGCCATGGTGCCGGAAGGCCGCGGCGTTTTCACCCGCATGACGATTACCGAAAACCTGCAGATGGGCGCCTACATTCGCAGCGACAAGGCGGGCGTTGCCGAAGACATCGAAAAGATGTTCGTGCTGTTTCCGCGCCTGCGCGAGCGCAAGGATCAGCTGGCCGGCACCATGTCCGGCGGCGAGCAGCAGATGCTGGCCATGGGCCGCGCGCTCATGAGCCGGCCCAAGGTGCTGCTGCTGGACGAGCCCTCCATGGGCCTGTCGCCCATCATGGTCGACAAGATCTTCGAAGTGGTCAAGGACGTTTCAGCCCGCGGCGTGACGGTGCTGCTGGTCGAGCAGAACGCCAGCCGCGCGCTCGGCATTGCCAACCGCGGTTACGTCATGGAGTCCGGCCTGGTCACCATGAATGGTGAGGCCAAGGAAATGCTTAACGACCCCAAGGTGCGTGCTGCCTACTTGGGTGAATAGTTTGGGATCAATTGTTGATTGAGAGGCGCTACTTCCCACGTCTGTTGGATCGGGTAATTCACCATTGGTGAAACTCAGTCCAAACCCTCAAGCAACACACCAATAGTAAGGAGATACGCATCTGAAATTTCAACACTATGGCCTGGTTCTCACTGCAATAGGGCTCATTGCAACCAGTGCCATTTCGCAAGCCGTCGTGACAATTGCCCATGTTGCACCGACGACTGGTGCCATTGAGCATCTGTACTAGGCACACGTAATGGGGTGCCTCCTCATGAAACCTAAGCGTGTTTTGGTCTTAGGGGCGGGGTGCAATCTCGTTTACGAGCAGCACTACTTTCTTGGCTGAATATTCATGAGCCTTCTAGTAGGTAGAAGTTATTTTCTGGTGTAACCCCCCAGCGAGTCAAGACGCAATTTAATCCAATCGATTTCTCAGGAGAAAAAATGAAAAATGTAACTAAGCCGTTCGTTAGTATCGAGGCCATTCGCGAAACGCAGAACGCTGTGCGCAAGCAACCCGAACTGGGTAACGTGACGTTCAAGGTTCGCGGCGCGGCAAAGGGGGGTTTGGTCTTTGTGGGTGAAACTGGTCCCTTGATTCAAAACGGACAAGCTGATCAAAGTCGTTCCGGAAAATATTCAGCTATAAGCGACGAGCCTGTTTCATTGCTTGGAACTGACACGGGTATAAGCCCAGCGGAGTACATTTTGCAAGCGTTGGCAGGATGCTATACGGTAACTCTTGCGTCAATGGCAGCCGCAAAGGGCATCGATCTTGACGGCATTGAACTCGATCTGAGTTTCGATATCAATCTCAATGGTTTTCTGGGCCTAGACGAAAAAATCCGCAAAGGCGCTCAGGGTATCAATGTCGATGTGAAACTGGAAAGCAGCTCTTCCACTCGAGAACAGCTGGAAGAGTTGGTTCGTGAGTTGCCAATGAATTCGCCGATCCATGACACATTGGCAAATCCGGTGAAGGTCTCGGCGCGCCTCTGCTAGGCATCTTTTTATTTCGCAGCACTGCAAAGCGGTTAGGTAGCTCCATGCAAACTAACCGCTTGATCGTATCTGCACGTAGAAAGTGTTGGTGTTAGGCTGAGATGATGCAGAAAGCGTACAACGCGTACCTTCACTAGAAGGCGGTGGCGCGCATGCCGAACCTCAGGCAGCAAAGCTACCAATCAGAAGGTATTATTTGGGCATGGAAAACACTACCCGTACAAAGATCATGGAGGCAGCCGAGCACCTGCTGCGCACACGTGGCTACTCAGATTTCAGCTACGCCGATTTGGTTGAACAGGCAGGCATCCGAAAGCCGAGCATTCATCACCACTTTCCGACTAAAGAAGATCTCGGTGTAGCAATCGTTAGCGACTATCTTGTAAACTTCAAAGCCACGCTGGACGACACTCTCGTTTGCCAGCCAACCGCAGCGGACCGGCTTGCTTTCTACGCAGAGTTTTTTACGGAGATCCTTGAGGATGGCTCGTTTCCGCTTTGTACTGCGCTTGCGGCAGAACTTGGTACGCTTCCAAAGAGCATGCGTGACCAGACTGTCCAATTCTTCAATATGCATCTTGCTTGGTTGGAGAAAGTGGTTGACATCGGCAAGGCCAAAGGTGAATTCACGAAGGCTCCAGATGGAGAGCGTGCGGCGAAAGTATTGTTGAGTGCGCTTGAAGGCGGGGCAGTCGTCGGATGGGCACTATCTCGCCCTGAAGTGGTGCGTTCCAGCTTTGATGAAATCATTTTGCTATGGAGTGACGCCCCAAAGCCTCATCGTTCCCGACGTCCAATCAAAAAATAAGAATTTAGAGGAAGATTCTGCTGATCCGATCAGGTATCGGTCGTCTCTGCTGCATCTCTTGCCCGCTTCAGTTGAATGGAAAAATCTTACGTGACGGAATTTCCCTCGTGGGTAACGCAGGCACGCGACTGAGTAGAGGGCACCAGGAAGATGCGCGCAAATGAGCATTCCGAGCGAGTCATTCCGATCGGGAATGGGGGCGTGGAGAGAATGACTACGAAAGACCGCCAGTGTGGCGCCTGAGTCGTCGAAAGGACCCAGAAACGCAGGCACTCGGACGGTGGTAGGCCGCCACAATTGTGGCCTCCCATTCGTCGTCTCCGTGCTGAGTGGATTCAGCCGGCGCATGCAGTCCAGCATCAGGCGCGATCCTGCATCAATGATCGCTAATTTTTTTCCAACGGTAACCGAACTGCCTTGGCGTCAAACCCAAAGACTGAGCCGCTCGGGACTGATTTCCGCCGTGAAGACTCATGGCCTTTTGGAGCTCTTCTGGACCATGTGAGGTACTTTGGAGGTAGTCCCGCACCAAAGGGACCTGGTGAGCGGGCGAGGTAAATTTGATGGACGGTTTCTCGCGCCCTCCGGGTTTCGTCTTCTTCGAATCAGGTAGCCAGGCTTCAATTTCCTTGCGGGAGACGGTCGACTGGTCTGTGAGCAGCACGGTCCGCTCGATGACGTTGGCAAGCTCCCGGATGTTGCCATGCCATGGCTGCTCTTCAAGAGCTTCGAGCGCTTGAGTCGTGAAATGGACATTTCGCTGATTCTGCTGGTTGGTCCGGTTCAGGAAGTGGAGGGCCAAGGGACGGATGTCTTCGCGCCTCTCGGACAGTGAAGGCAGCCGGATCGGGATGACGTTCAACCGATAGAACAGGTCTTGCCGGAAATTGCCTTGCTCCACCTCGGCTGACAAGTCCCGATTGGTCGCCGCAGCCACGCGCACGCTGATCGCAATCTCTCGCTTCGCGCCGAGCCGGATGATGGTTCCCTCCTGCAGTGTGCGAAGCAGCTTTGCCTGCATCGCGAGCGGCATCTCGCCAATCTCGTCCAGGAAGATTGTCCCTTGATTGGCCTGCTCGAACCACCCGGCGCGCGAGGTCGACGCACCGGTGAATGCCCCCTTTTCGTGGCCGAAAAGTTCCGATTCGAAAAGTGTCTCCGGGATGGCTGCGCAATTCACCTTGATGAAAGGGCCATCGTGGCGATCGCTGGCCAAATGCAGGGCGCGTGCAAACAGCTCCTTGCCGGTGCCGGACTCACCCAGGAGCAATACGCTGGCCGATGCGCGGGAAACGCGCTCGAGCTCCTCCAGCGCTCGCAGCAACGCAGGCGAGCGTCCAATAATTCCGTACCGGGCCGTAGCGGATTCCAATGCCTTGCGCAGCATCTCGTTCTTGCTCTCAAGTGCACGCGTCTGAGCGGCCACGAGTTGACGCAACTGCAGGATTTGCCCCACCAAGGTGGCCAGCAGCCGCATCACCGCGACGTCCTCACTGATGGCTCGGTTCCTGCGGCGTATCCGGTGAGCAGCCAGCACCCCTACGGTGACGCGGGCGAGCTCAATGGGCACCGCGATGAAGGCAACTGTTTCAGGCGGGAGTTGGTCGCGCTTGACGGACTTGGCCAAAAACCGTGCGTCCGCATCGATATTCTGCACGATGACGGGCTGCCCGGTAGCCAAGACCGCTCCTGTGATGCCCTCGCCCACCGCATAGGTTCCGCGCGAAATCTCAGCCTTGGTCAGGCCGTAGGCGAAACGGATGGACGCTCCCTCGTCCGATGACGGCGGATGGTCGATGGCCTCGTTCAGGGAATTCAGCAATACGACGCGCCCCCGGTTCAAGCCGAGGAGCTCGGACATGAGGTGCAACATCTCCCTGAAAACCACGTGTGGTGCCAGGCTCTTGCCAACCAGGCGCATGACTTCACCGAGCAGAAGGTGTTCCTGTTCACGCCAGGTTGGTTCGTTTCGAGTTGTGCCGGCGTGCCGGTTTTCAGGTGCTTTTACCATTCTTGTCCAGCTGGGGATATGCGGCGTCGTACGTGGCGGGCTTTTGACAACATAGTACCAAGCATCGAAGATGCTGATACCGCTACAGAACGTTCAAAGGTATTTTCAGGTATCTGACGCCATTCGCCTCGGGCGGCGGAAGCTCACCCGCCCGGATGTTCACCTGGATCGCGGGCAAGATCAGCGCAGGCATGCTGAGAGTTGCATCCCGGCGCTGCCGCATCTCGACGAATTCTTCCTCGGTGATGGAGTCGCGCAAATGGATGTTTGCCGCGCGCTGCTGCGCCACTGTTGTTTCGAAGCAGGGTAGTCGCCCGTCGGGCGGGTAGTCATGGCACAACAGGAGCAAGGTCCCGGGAGGCAATTGCAGTAGCCGCCGTGCCGAGTAAAAAAGGGTGCGCGCGCTGCCCCCGGGAAAGTCACACCTGGCGCTGCCGACATCCGGCATGAAAAGCGTGTCCCCAATGAAAGCGAGGGTGGGCTCGTCTGCTGCGCCATCAACAGCGTAGGCTACATCGGCCGGCGTGTGCCCGGGCACGTGCATGGCATGCAACCTCAACGGACCGACGGAGAACTGCTCGTCCGGTTCAAACAAATGGCCGAACTGGTAGCCATCGAGCCTGACCTCCGGTGCGAGGTGAAAAATCTTCTGAAACGCGTTGTGGACTTTGAGAATGCCGGAGCCTGCAGCGATCGTGCCGCCAAGGATCTGCTGCAGATAAGACGCGGCGGAAAAGTGATCCGCATGTACATGTGTCTCGAGCAACCATTGCACGCGCAGTTGATGTGAACGCACGAATGCGATGACCGATTCTGCCGACGTCGTGTGCGTTCGGGAAGCCTTGGGATCGAAGTTCAGTACCGAATCGATGATCGCGCAGTCGCTTCCATCTCCTGAGTACAGAACGTAGGTAAATGTGGATGAGTCGGTGTCGAAAAAGGCTTCAACTCGAGGTGAGGCGGGCAAGGTCATGGAGCAAGGGCGCCTTAAGCAAACCAGGTTCGATAGAGCAGCGCCACGGCCACCGCGATGCAGAGGGAGGCGAAGCCGGTCTGCAGAGTCTTGCTGCGCACCCGAGGCTCCAACTGCCTGCCTGCAAGCATCCCGGTCATCGCCGCCAAGATGAAGGCAAGACCTGCAGAACCAACTTGAGCTCCAGCGTGAAGGGCGCTGGCAGTCGCGCCTACAGACACTAAAGCGATGATAAAAAGGGAGGTTGCAACGATGCCGTGCATGCGAATGTCAGTCCATTGGCGGAAGGCTGGAACGATGAGAAATCCCCCTCCGACTCCCAGCATTCCGGTGAGCAACCCCGAGCACGACCCGATGCAGCACAGCGTCGCAGTACATCGAGAGGTCCAGCGCAGACGCCCTGTAGACGGATCGAGAACACAATTCTTCTCTGCGGCCGAGATCACCTCTGCTGGAAGGTCGCCACTAGCGGAAGCACTCCGTACGTCCTGCCGCAGCAGGCGCGCGGCGGCAAAGAACATGGCAGCCGCAAACAGCGTCATGAGCACCGGCTGGGGCAGGGCATGGGCAATCCAGACGCCGACGGGAGAAAAGCAGATGCCGAGTGACGCCATCAGCAGCGCGGCGCGCCATCGAACGAGACCCTTGCGCAGCCCATCGAAAGCACCCAGCGCTGCAGAGCATCCAACGGCCAACAATGCGACCGGTGTGGCGGCTTGTGGCAGCCAGCCCATCCCCAAAACCAAAGCAGGGACTGCAAGGATGCCGCCACCTGCACCCGTGAAGCCGAGTACGAGACCGACTGCGGCACCGTAAACAAGGGTCAGCATCATGAAAAAAACGGGCGCGATGTTCTGGCGCAATGCTGTCGGGGTGGTGTATCAGTACTGCTTGTAGGGCAGGAACTTGCCGCTCATGACGATGCGGACGCGATCGCCGTTCGGGTCGTTCTCTCGCTGCAGGTCCATCTTGAAGTCGATGGCGCTCATGATCCCGTCGCCGAATTCTTCATGGATGAGCGCCTTGAAGGTTGTTCCGTAGACGTTCACCATCTCGTAGAAGCGGTAAATGAGCGGGTCGGTTGGCACCGAGGTTGGCAGCGAGCCCTTGTAGGGAGTCACGGTCAACCACTTGGCGTCTTCCTCGGTCAGATCGAAGATCTCGGCCAGGATGGCGGCCTGAGGTTTGCTCAGCGTCATCTGTCCCAGGCAGGCGGAGGCGACCCATTCTTTGCTGAGGCCGACCTTGGCGGCTACTTCGGCCCACTTCAGTTCTTTGGAAACCTTGGCGGCGATGATTTTTTCGGTGACTTCGTAACGGCTCATGAGTATTCCTGTGATGGAGGGATGAAAAACGGGGGGTGGGGAGTTAGACCACGCGCTGCAACCGGACCGGTGCCACCGCGGCATCGTCTTCGACGGGCTGCTCGCTGGCGTCAATGGCGTTCAGGCCAGGATGCACAAAAGGGGGTTTGGCCGGCGCACGACCATGGGAAAGGTCCTTCGAGCGAGCCACAAGGAAGTCCATCAAGTGGTTGCGGATGCTGTAGTACTGCGGAACATGGTGCAGCGTCGCGCGCTGGCGGTCGACGGGCATCGTGTTAACCACGATTTCAGCAACACGGGCCTGCGGACCGTTGCTCATCAACAGGATCTTGTCGGCCAACAGGATCGCTTCGTCCACATCATGTGTGATCATGAAGACGGTCTGGTTGGCTTCGCGGCAGATCCGCAGAAGTTCGTCCTGGATGGTGCCGCGTGTCAAGGCGTCAAGTGCGCCGAAGGGTTCGTCCAACAGCAACATCTTGGGCTGGATGGCGAAGGCACGGGCGATGCCGACCCGCTGCTTCATGCCGCCGGACAGGGCCGAGGGCTTTTTGTCAATTGCATGGTTCAGCCCGACGAGGTCCACGTACTTCTCGACGTGCTCCTTGACCTGCGCCGCGTTCCAACCCGGCCACTTGCTTCGCACAGCAAACGCGATGTTCTTACGCACGGTCAGCCAGGGCATTAGGGCGTGGCCTTGGAAAACCACGCCGCGATCAAGGCTCGGCCCGGAGATTTCGCGGCCGTTCATGATGACCACGCCGCCGCTGGCTGTTTCCAGGCCCGCCAAGACGTTCAAAATGGTGGTTTTGCCGCAGCCCGAGTGGCCGATGATGCAGGCGAACTCGCCCTCGGCCAGCTCGAAGTTGACGCTGTCGAAGACAGGCTCCGCTCCGGCGACGTAGGACTTGGTCAGGCCTTCCACCTTCAGCAAGACAGAGGCCTTCTTGGCGTTGGTTTCTTTAGTCCGCATAGGTCACCGCCTTCTGTGCTTTGGCAAAAGCCATGTCGAGGGCCATGCCCACAACACCGATAGCGAGGATTGCAAAGATCACGTTGGTGAGCGAAAGGTTGTTCCACTCGTTCCAGACGAAGTAACCGATGCCGGTACCGCCGACCAGCATCTCTGCGGCAACGATGACCAGCCAGGCAATGCCCATGCTGATGCGCATGCCCGTCAAGATCGTCGGGGCCGCCGCGGGCAAGATGACTTGCAGCGCCTTGCGCATCGGCCTCACCTCGAGGGTGCGGGCCACGTTGAGCCACTCGCGGCGAACCCCCGCGACCGCGAAGGCCGTGTTGGTCAGCATGGGCCAGATCGAGCAGACGAAGATCACGAAGATTCCGGAGATGGATGAGTCCTTGATGGTGTAGAGCGCGATGGGCATCCAGGCCAAAGGCGAGATCGGCTTGAGCACTTGGATGAAAGGGTCAAGCGCTCGATACGCCAACGGGCTCATACCGATGAGAAAGCCCAAGGGAATGGCAAACAGCGCTGCCAGGCTGAAGCCCAACGCGACCCTACCGAGGGAGTAGGCGATCTGAATGCCGATTCCTTTGTCGTTGGGGCCGTTGTCGTAGAAGGGATTCGACAGCTGCCTGGCAATCGTTGAGCCCATTTGAGCCAGCGTCGGGAATGACGACTTCGTTTCTGCCGGGTTGAGGCCCCCCGGGTCCTTACCCATCAGCTTGGCGTATTCCACTTGCTCAGCCGTCATGCTGGGTTTGGAAGCGGCTATTGGCAGCGTCGCGATGTGCCAGATGGCCAGGATGACCACCAAAACCATCACCGAGAGCACACCCGCGCGGAGTCGAAGTTGTTTTGGGTCCGTCATGGCTCAGGCCTTCCTGATGGCGAAGCTGTCTGCGTAGGCCTGCGCCTTCGCGGGGTCGAAGGTCTTGCCCATGATTTCGTATTTGGGATAAGCACCGCCGTCGGAAGCTTGTTGACCCAATTCGCGCATGGTCTTCTTGGCATCGGTCAGCAAAAAGACCTTTTCAGCGACCTGCTTGTAGTCAACGC
This sequence comes from Polaromonas sp. P3_B1, assembly GCF_056402935.1. NCBI lineage: Bacteria > Pseudomonadati > Pseudomonadota > Betaproteobacteria > Burkholderiales > Comamonadaceae > Polaromonas > Polaromonas sp. P3_B1. Next base: position 140,666 of record NZ_JBFUGK010000007.1, on the reverse strand, counting down.
TGCCCTTGATGTAGCCCCAGCGCTTCATCTGGGTCAGCATCCAGACCGCCATCCCCTGCCAAGGCATGGGATCGAAGTCCACGCGTGCGGGAACGTTCATGATGTTGCCCAGGCCATCGGCAAACTTGCCGGTCAAAACCTGCGCCACGACCGCTTCAGGCTGGTTGAGATACGCTTGAGGCGCGATCACCTTGGCGATCAGTTCGCGATTCTTGGCGTCGCGCGCCATGGCGGCTGACGTTAGCACTGCGCGATACAGCGCTGCGAAGGTATTCGGGTTTTTCTGAATGAACTCCGCCGACGTGCCAAAAGCGCAGCAAGGATGGCCGTTCCAGATATCGCGTGTCAGGAGGTGAATGAATCCGACTTCCTCAACTACCGCACGCTGGTTGAACGGGTCCGGGCCCAGGAACCCGTCGATGTTGCCGGCACGTAGATTTGCGACCATTTCTGCCGGCGGCACAACGCGCAGCTGCACGTCACGATCCGGGTCGAGGCCTGCTTCGGCGAGGTAGTACCGGAGCAGGAAGTTGTGCATCGAGAACTCAAACGGGATCGCGAACTTGAAGCCTTTCCAGTTCTTCGGGTCCCGATTTGCCTTGTGCTTGAGCGCCAGCGTGATGGCCTGACCGTTCACGTTCTGAATTGTTGCGACATTCATCGGTTGCACGGTCGAACCCAAACCCATCGAGATGGCCAGGGGCATGGGCGAAAGGAAGTGCGAGGCGTCGTACTCGCGGTTGAGCATCTTGTCGCGCACCAGCGCCCAGCCGGCGGTTTTGACCAGGGAGACTTCCAGGCCCTGCTTGCTGTAGAAGCCGAGAGGCTCGGCCATGATGAGCGGCGTGGCACAGGTGATCGGGATGAACCCGATCTTCAGGTTTTTCCTCTCGATTGCGCCACGCTCCTGGGCCATTGCCTGGAGGCTGGCGACCGGCAACAGGCTGGAAATTGCTCCCATGGCGGCGCCTTTTCCGACAGCGCGCAGGAATCGTCGCCGCACGACATCTTGCGGAAAGATTGCCTTGACGAGGCTTGCTTCGATGAACTGGTTGGAATAGTCCTCGAAGGTTGAAGTCTGGCTGCGACGGATCAACTCTTTCGCTGCAAGAGCAGAGCTGGCGGCTTCGTGTTCATCGTGAGACGAATGGCGACCACAAGCGCAGTTCATGACAAGCGGTTTGTCGGCGTCGTACGGATCGAAATAGCGCATGGGGGCTTTCGGCAGGGTGGGTCGGAATTCGGATGGATGGGGAGATCAGACGGTGAAGCCGCGCGACGCGGTCTTGACCCGGACGACCGGACGGGCGTGTGTGTAAAAAAGCGGTTCGTCACCTATAAGGTTGGCTGCGATAACCTTGGCTTGGCTTGCGATCGGCTCGATGTAGCGCATGGCCTGCCCGTTGATGCTGATGCAATCACCCAATGCGTGGATGTTCGCAATGCCGGTGCGCAGATCGTCTGGCTGAACCGCTATACCGTTGTTCCAGCCCAGTCCAGCGCTCTGCGCCAGGCGGTTCGGTGTTTGGAGCCCGGTCGCCGCAAGCACATGGTCGCATTCAATGGCGAGGCCGCTTTCCGTCACCACCGCCACACGGCTGGCAGCCTTCGCAACCGACTTGACCCGCGTGCCACCGATAAACCGGATGGACAATGTTTCCCAAGCCCTGAGTAACTCCTGGGATGAACTTGCAGACAGAAGATTGGCCAGCGGCCTGTCGGCAATGTCGATCAGCACGAGATCATGTCCAGCCATGGCCAGGTCGTTGGCTAACTCAGAGCCCACCAGGCCTGCGCCGGCCACAACAATTCGCTGGGGCCTGCCGGATGCAGCGATGGCTTTCCGAAATTTGGCGTAGCAGCGCAGATCGTTGATCGCCCAGCAGATGTCGGGCGGCAAGTTTGGATCCGGCCTTGGAATCGCCCCGTGGGCGAGCACCAGGTGACGGTACTTGACGGTTCCACGGGTGGTCCGAAGAGCGTTCGCTCCAGCACACACACTGACTGCATGGGTTTCTGCCATCAGCCGGACATTCAGTCGCGTGGCGGCCTGGGTTCCTGTTTCCTTGACCAGCGCAGGAAGACCGATCGCCTTCGCAAGCGCAACTGAGAGCAGGGGTTTGTCGTACCTGTCGCCGCTGCAGCTGGTGACCAGTGTGATCGGAATTCCGGCGTCTTTCTCCCTTAATGCACGCGCCATTTGCCAGCCGGCGCTGCCGGCGCCGACAATCACGACACCCGAATCTCCGCGAGGGCTGACGACTGCTTGCGACGCACATTGCTCGACTCGGGCTTGCACCACGTAAAGCTCGAAATCGGATTTGGTGACACCGCACAGGGGGCACTCCCAGTCGTCGGGAATGTCTTCATACCTGGTGCCGGCAGCCAGACCGCTGTCAGGGTCGCCTTCAGCCTCGTCGTAAATGAATCCACAGGCACGGCAGATGTATTGCCGGAAGGCGACGACTGCTTCGTCCATCGTTTCCTGCAAGGAGACCCGCGTGCTCATGATGGCATCACCGGGCTGCTGAGCTTGGCCATCTCCCGACGGAGATGCTTGAGCGCAGGTGTCACGATGGCCACAAAATGCGATTCGCGGACACGGCGCTGCACCGGTGACGACAAAAGGTAGCCGCGGGCGCCTTGGTGCAGCAGTGCGGACTGTGCGGAGCGAAGTGCCAGTTCGGAAGCATGGGCGCGCACATCAAGAACATCCAGCAACGGCGGCTTGGCGCCCTCGTTGATCATGCGTGCAAGTGTGAAAGTCCGCTCCGTCAATGCATGTAGTTCGGTCTGCAGGTCCGAGGGACGGTCTTCGAGAAATTGGTTCACATGTCCGAGCTGCTGCTCGACATCCCACATGGTGTCTATCGCGCCTTGGGCAACACCCAGGCCCATGCCAACCTGCAGCAGGATGAAGCTTGCGCGAACCTTGTCGAGGAAAGGACGCACGGGATCGGCGATAACGCGGTCGGCGCTGACGATGAAGTCCGTAAAACGAACACCCCAGGTGCCGGTGCCTTCCATGCCGGCAAACGACGGGCATTCGCGCAGCTCGATAGCGGAATCGTTGCAGGGCACCATGAACATGACCTCATGGGACATGCCGTCCTCTCCGGCCACAGTGGCGGCGGCGCCGAAGTAATGATCCTTGCCCAGGTTGCTTACCCAGGGAAGAGTTCCATTGACGACGTATCCGCAACCCACCCTTTCTGCCTTGAGCAGCATCTGTTCGATGCCGGTCATGGCCTTCATGGGATTGCTCAATGCCGTGCCACCCAACTCGTCACCATCAACATGACGCAGTAACACTTCGCCGGCGAGCGCGGGGTTGCCGCTTTGCTCCATGTAGAGCGTGCAGGCAGCCTGACACCACACCATGAATCCGGTAGCGCCGCAGACGCGCGAAACCTCTCTGATGGCCTGGATCGCCGCCACAAAGTCCGGGTTGCCATCAAGCGAGGTCTGAGCGCGGTAGGCGCCAGTCTTGCCCAATGCACGCATGATGGCCTCCGGATAAGTGCCGGCCCGGTCGATTTCTTCGACCATCGCCGCTAGCGGGCCGTTCGCTATCGCACGCACGGCCTCGAGCATCGTCGCGCGGCGAGCACCGGTATCGGTGTTCGCCTCTGCCGTCTGAAGTACCGCTGACATGATGGGTTCCAGACTTGCTGCTTAGACCAGGTCGATGGCGAAAGGGACGGGATTGCGCATCGTGTTGGCGACCGGCGAATAGAGGTTCGCGTGCCTGACGATTTCTTCCAGGACTTCGCGAGGGGCGTCACCTTCGATGAGGACTTTGACGCGGATTTGTTGGAAGCCCATTTCGGCTGGTTGCATCTGGGCGCCACCGGCACCCCAGGCTGCCGGGTTGCCGATGTCGCCTTCAAGGAAGACTTCCAGCTTGGTTAGCTTGACGTTGCGATGGGTGGCGACAGCAGTGATGCCGACGCTCAGGCAACCACCCAGGCCGGACAGAACGATTTCGCCGGGTGCCGGCGCGGTGTCTTGGCCGAAGAGGTGAGGCGGCTCGTCCACGACGACAGGCGTGTGGTCGCCGACGTAGCTCAGGGTGCGGAACTTTCCGTCGACGACGGTGTGAACCTTGTTGGTGCCGCGGGAGGCGGGGTTGTTGCGGCCTCGTTCTGCGAAAGCTTCCAGGCCAATGCGGTCGATGGCACGCAGATACGTTTTGATAGACGATTGGCTTGCTTCAGCTGCACGGGCGGGTGTGGCGATTGTCATGTTGGTTCAGTAGGTTGGGTGGTAGACCCATCTCCAATCGCACCAACCGTGCCAGCCCTCAAAAAATGTTGATAAAGAGCCTAACTTGATGATTTCAAAGGAAAATTACCGTGACCTTGTCGGTCTTGGTGCTCCTTTCATGACGTGGTAATTAACAATTTGTCGGACACAATGTTGACAAATTGTTGAATAACAGCGACGAACAAACAGAGTTACTCGTGCTGTGGCTTATTTATCCTGGCTCGGCCGAAGTCGAAGCCTTGCTAGCGTATCAGCGCCAGATAATCGTCGGCCTCACGTGACTAATATCCTGCGGCGGACGTTCCTTGGCGTTCTCCATTAACTTAGCAGCATCCCCTCAGTGCACAGTTGGGCGTGTTTACGACTTCAGCGGAATTCATCACGATGGACGCCCATTTCGCGAAAGTGGCGAGCGCAAGAAAGTGTCATCGAAAGAATCCAGGCTGCAGTCGAGCAACGTTGGGGCAACCTCGCGCTCCAGGACGTCAAACATGCTCTCGACGAAGTCCATGAGGTCGTCTGACGCTGCAATCGCGGTGTCCACCTGCCCTTTGGCAACGGCATCGATCACGGCGATATGGCCGTCTACGGTGCGTTGCAGCTTGACGCTGTGGGCCGTTTGCATGTGATAGATCCAGCCGATGCGCCGGAAGATGGTGTGCAGGGGCCGCAAAGTGCTTTCGACGAAGGGCTCATTGGCCGCCGCCAGGAAAAGCTGGTCGATGCGCCTGTCGATCACGTTGAATTGCTCGATTGTCATCTCGCCGCCGTGCTCAACCAGCTGGCGGCGGATATGCAGCATCTGGTTGCGCTGGGAGGCCCCCGAGCGTTCTGTGGCCAGCCGGATGACAAAGCGTTCGATATCGCGCCGCAGGCGCAGCAGCACCCGTTCCCGGGTCAGGTCGATCGGGGCGATCTGGATGCCGTGGCGCGGCGTAACGATGAGCAGCGTGTCAGCCGCCAGTCGGCTGACGGCTTGGTGAACCGGCGTGCGGCCAAATCCCACGAGCGCCTGGAGATCATGAGTTGCCAGGAATCGGCCGGGCCGGAGTTCGCAGCAGATCAGCAATTCTTCGATCCGCTCGTAAGCCTGGTCGGAAAGGTTGACCTGACTGCGACGGCGAGGCGCCTCCTCCGCAGGGGCATTGGCTGCAACCAGTTGGGGACGAGGGCGGGAGGGCGAAGCCATAGTGCTCTTTCAAATACATGGGGTCCATTCGTGCATCTATCGCACACCTCATGGAAAGGAAAGCATACCCTGATATTCCATGAGTGGCGCAGGGATTTTTCCTTCATTTTCTAGGCTGGCGGAGGCGTGCCGAAAAAAGGAAGAGCTCCAATAATTATTCGGGTAAACCACGAGAATCTTTGTGAAATATCACAGTATTCTTCGTTTGTGCCTTGCTAATCGGCCACGGAAACCGTGCGCCACTTCCAACAACACTCGCGGTCCGACGTGTCCGCATTTATGGAGACATGCATGAAAAAACTGTCAAGCCTTTCAGCTGGTGTGGTGGCGCTTGCGGGCGCTCTCGTCATAGGTGGCATGCCGGTGGCTGCCGGTGCTCAAACGAAGGAGACGTTGACCTTTGCGGCTGTCACGTTCAGCGAGGCCGGCCGCGGCGAGCGTCTCAAGGCCTGGGTTGAGAAGTTCAACAAGAGCCAGGCTACCGCCGAAATCCAACCCATAGCCATTCCTTTCGGGAGCTTTGCCAAGACAGTTTTCACGCAAATGGGCGGCGGCGCGGGGCCCGATCTCGTGCGCATGGACGCGATCGATTACTACGCAGCCGTGAACAGCAAGAGCATCCTGCCGCTGGACGATCTGCTCAAGGGCGGCAACTACAGGTTCACGGAGCCCGACAAATACATGATGGTGGGCGGCAAGCGCTATGGCGTGCCGTTCGAGCTCAGCAACTACGTGCTGCTGTACAACCCGGCCTTGCTCAAGGGCGGCAAGCCGCCGGCGAACTTCGACGAATTTCTGGCCAGCGCCAAGGCGGCCACCGGCAACGGTGTCTATGGCTACGCGTACCGCGCCACCATGGCTGAGGGCAACGGCTTCTGGCAGGACCTGTGCAACTTCGTCTACGGCTTCGGTGGCCGCTGGAGCGACGCGAAAGGCAATCTGACCCTGAACGATCCCAAGGTGGTTGAGGGCGTCGCCGCCTACAAGAAGATCTACGACGCCGGCGTGATTCCCAAGGGGGCGGACGCCGCAACCTACCGTCGTATGTTCTGGGAGCGCAAGGTGGCGATGGAGGTCGACAACGGCGGTGTGGCCGGCATCTTCAGCCAGCAGGCACCCGAATTGGCGTTCGCCGCCGCGCCGTCGCCATTCCCGACGCGGGCCCAGGGCATGGTGTTGACGGCGCTGACCATCAATGCCAACACCAAGCACAAAGCAGCGGCCGAAGCCTTTATCAAGTGGACCTTGCAGCCCGAGAATCAGAAGGACTTGCAGGAATTGCTGGGTGCGAGCAATGTGGCCACGGTGATTGAGCGCAGCCCGGAGATGATGGCCAAGCGGCCCTGGCTAAAGGTCTATGACGACCAGGCCGTGAACAGCGTGCCGCAGCTGGTGCAGGGCCTGGAGGTCAAGACGCCGGAGATCCAGCAGATCGTGCTGGAGCAGGTGCTCAAGGTGCTGCAAGGTGGCATGGACCCCAAGAAGGCGATGGACGACGCCCAGCGTACGGCCTTGTCGCGCGTACTGCGCAAGTAAGCCAGCCCACCGCAGACCTTTCCCATGCATGCTGCAACATCTCCGGCCGGCGCCGCGCCGCCACCGAGGACAAAGCGCGACTGGACGCCCTACTGGTTCGCCGCACCGGTAGCCTTGTATCTGCTGCTGTTCCAGGGTTATCCCCTGGTGCAGGAGTTCTATCTGAGCTTCACGTCTACCGCGCTGCTGTCTCCTGGCCGGCATACCTATGTCGGGCTGCGGAACTACATCGATCTGGTAACGCAGGAGGAGTTCCGCCAGGTTTTTCTGATCACCGCCATCTACACCGTGGTGTGCGTGGTGGTGGCGATTGGCCTGGGCCTGGGGGCCGCTCTGCTGCTTAACGCGCCGTTCCGCGGGCGGGGGCTGGCGCGGGCGCTGGTGACGATTCCGTGGGCCGCACCGCCAGTGGCCGTGGCGCTGATCTTCATCTGGATCTACAACGGTCAGTACGGCATCTTCAACCATCTGCTGGGCGCGCTCGGCGGGCCGGTCAGCCTGGAGAGCTGGCTCGACAGTCCGGCGTTGGCCTTGCCCGCGGTGTTGCTGACGACCATCTGGCAGATCTTCCCGTTCGCCTCGGTCGTCATCCTGGCCGCCTTGCAGGGGGTGTCCTCGGAACTGCGCGAGGCCGCGGTGATTGACGGCGCGGACCGGCTGAGCGTGTTTCGCGCCGTAGTCTGGCCGACCATCCAGCCTTCGGTGGCGCTGCTCGCGCTGTTCCTGACCATCTGGTCCCTGCGCCGCTTCGACCTGATCTGGCTCATGACCCAGGGCGGCCCGATCGGTTCGACCAACACCATGGTGATCGAGCTGTACCGCCGGGCCTTTGTGTACCGCGATCTGGGTCAGGGCGCCGCCGTCGGCATGGTGGGCCTGTCGATTGCGCTGCTCATCACCATCGTCTATTTCCGTTACACACAGCGCGTCGAGCGCGCCAAGGGGCAGCGATGAGCCGCACGCTGTCCTGGAGCCACGCGCTGCGCATGATCTTGGTGCTGGCGCTGCTGGGCGTGGCCGCGTTCCCGATTTACTGGATGCTGGTGACCTCGCTGACCTCGTCGCCGGACCTGTTTGCACCCAAGCCGCACCTGCTGCCCGACTGGTCGCAAGCGGCGATCTACGGCCACGCCTTCAGCGCCACCGCCGTCGCCACCTGGCTGAAGAACAGCGCCATCGTCGCCTTCGGCACGGCCGCGCTCAGCATCGTACTGGCCATTTTTCCGGCCTATGTGCTGTCGCGCTACCGCATGCGGGCGGTCGCCATCCTGGGGGTGGCGCTGTTCGTTACGCAGATGCTGCCCGAAGCCATGCTGGTCGTGCCTTTGTACGCGATCTTTGGCCAGTTGGGTTTGCTGAACAGCCTGACCGGCCTGATCCTGGCCAACACGGCATTCACGGTGCCGGTGATCACGCTGATCCTCAAGGGGGCGGTCGACGGCGTGCCCATCGATATCGAGGAAGCCGCCGGCATCGACGGCTGCTCGCGCCTGGGCATTGTGCTGACCATGGTGCTGCCGCTGGTGGCGCCCAGCCTGGCCGCCGCTGCCGTGATCGCCTTCTTCCATGGCTGGAACGAATACGTGTTCGCCCAGACCCTGATCAGTGACCAGGGGCTACAGACCGCCTCGGTCGGCCTGGCCGGCTTCGTGGGCGAGCTGAACACGCCCATGCATACCGTGATGGCCATCGGGCTGATGTACACCCTGCCCGCCGTCATCTTCTATCTTTTCGTGCAGCGCTACGTCGTCTCCGGCATGACCGCCGGCAGCGTCAAGGGCTAAGGACATTCACCATGGCATCCATCTCCCTCAAGGGCGTCACCAAGATCTTCGGCGGAAAAAAGGCCGCGAATCAGATCACATTCGACGTCGCCGACCGCGAATTCGTCGTGTTGCTCGGCCCTTCGGGCTGCGGCAAGTCCACCCTGCTGCGCATGCTGGCCGGCCTCGAGCAGGTCACGAGCGGCGAAGTCCACGTCGGTGCGCGCCGTGTCGATACCTTGCCGCCCAGCGCCCGCGACATGGCCTTTGTGTTCCAGTCGTATGCGCTGTACCCGCACATGACAGTGCGGCGCAACATCACCTTCCCGCTGATCATGCGCGAGCACCGCTGGTGGTTTCATCTGCCCCTCATTGGAGGCATCGCCAAGCGGCGCATCGAGCAGACGCCGGCGGTGCGCGACCTGGTCGACCGCACGGCCAAGACACTGGCGCTCACTGAAATGCTCGACCGCTACCCACGCACGCTGTCGGGCGGCCAGCGCCAGCGCGTGGCGCTGGGCCGGGCCATGGTGCGCCAGCCCGATGTGTTCCTGATGGACGAGCCGCTGTCCAATCTCGACGCCAAGCTGCGCACCTCAATGCGCGCCGAAATCATCAAGCTGCACCGTGAAGTCGGGGGCACCTTCGTCTACGTGACACACGACCAGATCGAGGCGATGACCATGGGCACCCGCATCGCGCTGATGCGCGACGGCGAGGTGCAGCAGTTCGGCACGCCGCGCGAGATCTACACCGATCCGGCGAACACCTTTGTGGCCCGCTTCATCGGCACACCGCCCATGAACCTGATCGAGGCGCGCATCGAGCCGCGCGGTCTGATCATCGGCAAGACGGTGCTGCCCCTGCCCGAGCATCTGGCGGCGCTGGGGCAACACGCACCACGCGATGTGCTGCTCGGCATCCGTCCGCAGGCGCTGGGCCTGGGCAACGGCGTGCTGGCGGGCCAGGTGGCCCTGGTCGAGCACGTGGGAGCCGAGTCCATCGTCAGCATCAAGCTCGACCATGCCAACACCGCCCACAGCGAGGACGGCCAGAGCGGCGACGACGTGATGGTCGTGGTCCAAGGCTACAGCGATCTGCGCACCGGCCAGCCCGTGCAGTTGTCGCTAGACCTCGGCGAGGCCGTGCTGTTCGAGCGCGACGGCCAGCGCATCCGCGTGCCGGCGCTGCAATGACGATGACGATTCCTTTACCCAGGACACCACGACAGCTCATGAAAACTATCAAGATCGTATTCCACGGCGAGAACGCCGCTAATTTTCGCCAGGGTTTCGAGGCCCTGGTCGACCCACGGCACCAGATCATCGATCTGAGCGACACGCTGGCCGGCCCCGGCGAGCGCGAACACTACGAGAGCGCTGACGTCATCGTCGGCATCAAGCTGAACCGTGAGATGCCGGTACCGAGGCAAGCAGGCCTGTTCCACGCGCCTTCTGCAGGCACGGATGCCATCGACACGGCGCTGCTGCCGCACGGCACCGTGCTGTGCAACTGCTTCGGCCACGAGCACGCCATCGCCGAATACGTGATGGCCGCCTTGCTGCAGCGCCATGTGCCGCTGGCGCAGGCCGATGCCGATCTGCGCCAGCGGCGCTGGACCTACTGGGCCGGCCGACCGACGGCACTGCGCAGCGAATTGGGCGCCCAGACGCTGGGCCTGCTCGGCTTCGGCCATATCTCCCAGGCCATCCTGGCACGGGCCAAGGCCTTTGGCATGCGGGTCACGGTGGCCAACCGCAGCCCCATCCACGATGAGCGCGTAGACCAGGCCTTTACCCTGGACCAGCTACCCGCTTTTATGGCATCGGCCGACGCCATCGTGGTCTCGCTGCCCTTGACGGCACAGACCACCGGTATCGTCGGGGCCGAGGCCTTCGCCGCCATGCGGCCCGACGCCCTGATCCTGAACGTCGGGCGCGGCCCGGTGATCGACGAGCAGGCGCTATACGACGCCCTGGCCCAGCGCCGCATCGGCGGCGCCATCATCGACACCTGGTACAGCTATCCGACGCCCGACCAAGCCGAGTGCACGCCGTCGCGCCTGGATTTCGCGTCGCTGCCGAATCTGCTCATGACCCCGCACATGTCGGGCTGGACCTCGGGCACCGTGCGCCGGCGCCAGGAGACCATGGCCGACAACATTCAGCGTTGGCTGGACGGCCGGCCACTGAACAACGTGCTCTGGCCTAAGTCATGAACGCGCATTCCTCTCCAACCCTGCCCACGGCCGCGCAAGAAGTCGTAGCCGCTCTGGTCGCGGCGCGCCGTTTCGGCCAAACGGCCCCGACCGAGCCCTTGCGGGCCGCGCTGAGCACCGACGACGAGGCCTATGCCGTCCAGGACGCCGTGGCCCAGGCGCTCGGCTGGTTTGCCGATGGCGGGCCGCGCTACTGGAAGTCGGGCGGGGCGTCCCGCGACTCCGTGCTCAGCCATGCGGCCCTGCCGTCTGCAGGCGTGCGGGTGGCTGGAGAGTCGCTGGCAGATTTTTCCTTCCATACCCCCGCTGTGGAAGCAGAGATCGTGTTGCGCCTTGCAGAAGATGTGACGCCCGAGCGCGCACAGCGCCTGGGTCACGCCGATGGTCCTGCCCTGGTGAATGCAATGGCCGTCGCCATCGAGATCGCAGATTCGCGCTGGGATGAAGGGCTGCAGGCACCGGCCGCCTTGCGGCTGGCCGACCAGGGCTCGCATGGCGCGCTGATTCTGGGCGAATGGAAGCCCTGGCGGGCGCACGACTGGGCTAGTCAGCGCTGCGAAGTTCGCTTCGGCGGGGCTCCGATCATCGCCAACACGGGCGCCTATTCCTTGGGCGATCCACTGTGGTTGATGCCGATCTGGCTGCGCCACGCCACGCGCGGCGGACGCACGGTTGCAGCGAACACGGTAGTCACCACGGGCTCCTGGGTAGGCGCGATCCCCAGCCCGAAGGATGCCGATGTTCAGGTCCGCTTTCCGGGTCTGGGCGAGGTCGGCCTGCGCGGCGGCAGCGTCCACACCGCACTGGACCGGCCCTGAACCCGGGCCGGACACCACATCGATAACTGACACAACGAAACGGAAACCACATGCCCACACTGTTTGACTTGACCGGGCGCACGGCGCTCATCACCGGGTCCGCCCGCGGCCTGGGCTACGGATTCGCGCACGGCCTGGCCGAGGCGGGCGCCAAAGTCGTGATCAACGCGCGCAACACCGAGCAGGTCGCGCAGGCCGTGGCCCAGCTGCGCGCCCTGGGCCATGACGCGCTGGGCCTGCCGTTCGACGTGACCGACGAAGCGGCTGTTGGCGCCGCGTTCGCGTCGCTGGACCAGCAAGGCATAGAAGTCGACATCCTGATCAACAACGCCGGCATCCAGCACCGCATGCCCCTGGTCGATCTGGAGCTCAAGGACTGGCAGCGCGTGATCGACACCAACTTGACCAGCGCTTTCATCGTCGGCAAKCAGGCTGCCAAACGCATGATCGCGCGCGGCCGTGGTGGCAAGGTCATCAACATCGGCTCGCTGACCAGCGAGGCCGCGCGCGCCACGGTCGGTCCATACACGGCGGCCAAAGGCGGTATCAAGATGCTGACGCGTGCGATGGCCGCCGAATGGACCGAGCACGGCATCCAGGCCAACGCCATCGGTCCCGGCTACATGGCCACGGAGATGAACACCGCGTTGTTGCAGAACCCCGCCTTCGACACCTGGGTCAAGGCCCGGACCCCGGCACGCCGGTGGGGCCGGCCCGACGAGCTGGCCGGCACCGCGGTCTACCTGGCCTCCGCGGCCTCTGATTACGTCAGCGGGCAAATCATTTACGTCGATGGCGGCATGCTCGCCGTGTTGTGACGGCACAGCTGTTCCGCCACTTTCCAGGTCTTCATGAACAACGCGTTCGACCGGCTCAAGAACCCCGCCGGCGACATCCATCTGCAGAAGTAAATCTGCGTACAAAGGCACAACACCATGGAAGCACTCGTCATCCACGCCGCCGGCGACCTGCGCGTCGAAACCTTTCCCACCGCCGAGCTCGGCCCCGGCCAGTTGCGCGTGCGGGTACGCTGCGGCGGCATCTGCGGCTCGGACCTGCACTACTACAACCACGGGGGCTTCGGCACCATCCGTCTGCAGGAGCCGATGGTGCTAGGCCATGAGATCGCTGGCGTCATCGAGGCGGTGGGCGACGATGTAACCGGCTTCACTGCGGGCGAGCGCATCGCCGTCTGCCCCAGCAACCCTTGCGGCCAGTGCCGCTACTGCCAGCAGGGTTTGCAGAACCATTGCCTGGACATGCGCTACTACGGCAGCGCCATGCGCAACCCACATGTGCAGGGCGCGTTTCGGCAGGAGATCGTGGTCGAGCCGCACCAGGCGCACCGGCTGGCGGCCAGTGTCAGCGATGGCGAAGGCTCGATGGCCGAGCCACTGGCGGTGGCGCTGCATGCGGTGCGCCGCGCCGGTTCGCTGCTGGGCAAGTCGGTGCTAGTCACGGGTTGTGGGCCGATTGGCGCGCTGGTGATTCTTGCGGCCAGGCGCGCCGGCGCCGCGCATATCGTGGCCACCGATGTCAGCGACCACACCCTGGGCAAGGCGCTGAAAGTCGGCGCCGATGAGGCCATCAACGTAGCCGACGAGCCCGAGGGCCTGGCGCGCTTCAAAGCTGACAAAGGCCAGTTCGACGTGCTGTTCGAAGCCAGCGGCAACGAGCGCGCGCTGCGCGGCGCGCTGGACACCCTGCGGCCGCGCGGCATCCTAGTGCAGCTGGGCCTGGGCGGCGAGATGACGCTGCCGATCAACACCCTGGTGGCCAAGGAGTTCGACCTGCGCGGTGCCTTCCGCTTCCATGAGGAATTCGCCATGGCCGTGGAGCTGCTGAACAAGGGGCTGGTGGACGTGAAGCCGCTGATCTCGGCCACGCTGTCCTACCGTGACTCGGCTCGCGCGTTCGCACTCGCTGCAGATCGCTCGCAGGCGATGAAGGTCTTACTGAACTTTGATTGAGAAAGCATGCAATGGCGACCCTGATTACCGACGTCAAAGTCATCCTCACCGCGCCCGAGGGCATCAACCTGTTGGTGGTGCGGATCGAGACCAACCAGGCGGGCCTGTACGGCCTGGGCTGCGCGACCTTTGCCTACCGGCACCTGGCGGTGCAGTGCCTGCTGGAGCAGTATCTGCGGCCGCTGCTGCTGGGCCGCGACGCCACGGCCATCGAGGAACTGTGGCAGCTGATGCACCAGAACGCCTACTGGCGCAACGGGCCTATCGAGAACAACGCCATCTCGGGCGTGGACATGGCGTTGTGGGATATCAAGGGCAAGATGGCCAACATGCCGCTGTACCAGATGTTTGGTGGAAAGTGCCGCGAAGGCGTACCTATCTATCGACACGCGGACGGAAAGGACCTGAGCGAGCTGTGCGACAACATCCAGAAGTACCAGGAGCAGGGTATCACCCACATTCGCTGTCAAAGCGGTGGCTACGGCGGTGGTGGTTATGGACCGGCACCATCCAACGCCCCAAAGGGGTCACTGGATGGTGTCTACCTGGACAGCAAAAAATACATGCGTGACACGCTCGAATTGTTTGACGGCATTCGCAACAAGGTGGGTTTTGATGTAGCGCTTTGTCATGACGTGCATGAGCGCCTGAAGCCTATTGAGGCAATCAAGTTCGCTCACGAGCTGGAGCGGTTTGACCTGTTTTTCCTGGAAGACGCCATTCCGCTGGAAGAAGGCAACTGGATGCGCCAGCTGCGCGCCAAGACCAGCATCCCCTTGGCACAGGGCGAGCTGTTTAACAACCCTTACGAGTGGAAGTTTCTGATCACCGAACAGTTGATTGACTACATCCGGGTTCATTTGAGTCAAATCGGCGGAATCACGCCTGGCAGAAAATTGCAGATTTTTGCTGAGCAATTCGGTGTAAGAACGGCATGGCATGGCCCGGGCGATATGTCACCGTTGGCTCATGCGGCAAATATTCATATTGATCTGGCGGCCCGGAATTTCGGTGTTCAGGAGTGGTCCGGTACGGAGCCTCCCAATTTTGTGATCCAGGAGTTGAAAGGCCCCCAAGCTGCTTTGCTGGATGTATTTCCCGGACTCCCGGAGTTCAAGAATGGCTATGTCTACGCCAATGACAAGCCAGGCCTGGGTGTGGATCTGGACGAAGTGGAAGCCAAAAAGTACCCCTGTGAAAATGTCATAACAACGTGGACGCAAACCCGACTTGTAGATGGAACGCTTCAGACGCCGTAAGTGTTGTATCCCGCTGAAGTCTGGAGTAAATCCTCGGGCCGGACCACCAGAATCAGATTTCAAGGTGATTACCGGTTGCGTGTTCAAGCATTAGATATAGGCATACCCTATGCTTCGCGCTCTTGGATCCAGTGTGAACCCGCGCCGTAGACCTCATTGCAAACGTCGGCAATGATCTGATAGTCACGGCGTATCTCCTCGGTTGCCGGAGTCCACAGTCCGCCGTCCCTGACCTGGGCTTCGTGATGAACAACATGTGCGGCCCAGCAGAGGCGAATTTCTCTCATGGTCTATCAGAGCGGTTACTTCGGACTAACTGGTGCTCCAACGCAGGCCTCTTCGACTTTGTTCACGCCGCAGCAATCGCCAGCATACTACCCGCAGGATCCGGAGGTGGCAATGGCTGACCGCCGCAAATCGCCGATCAGGTGCAGGTAAAGATGCGTCAACGCGATGTCTTCGACGTACTTCATTTAGTTGTCGAAAATCTTTGCGCAGCCCTGGAATCTTCGACGGACTTTGCTAGGTCAAAAACCGCAGAAAAAGTAGCCGAAAGGTATTCATCTCAAAGGAATTCCGCGACGGACTTTATTCATGGCAGTCAGCTATTCCGTGGGAATAACGTCTGTCGGAGATGGGGGTGCCATGCTGGCGGCAATACGGGTGGTCGGCCATGCCAGCGCCTGTCTCCTTTGCCCTCTCACTCAGGAACGCATTTCAACTGTGTGGCAGATAGAAATTCCACCTACGACGTCGTTGAATTGTGACTACCCCGATCACCGCTCATTGACTGCTACTTGGAGCGCATTCCGGCGCCGATGTGCATCGAGCACGATGTGCGTCGTAAAGCTTCTGACGTTGGCGTCGTGTAGCAGGCATTCGTTGCAGAACACTTCATAGGCCGCGAGGTCGGGCACGATGACGATGAGGACATAGTCAATGTTTCCCGCAACGCCGTAGCACTGTTGAACTTCACTGCGCGTGTCCACCTTTTTACGAAAAGCCAACGTGGCGCGCGCGGATTCGTCGACGAGATCGACCTGCACGATGGCGGTAATGCCTAACCCGATTTTTTCGCAGTCGAGCTCGGCCGTCTCGGCCAGGATAACGCCGGTTTCCCGCAATCTCTTAAGGCGGCGTTGCACGGCAGCAGCAGAAAGGCCGACCTGCGTCCCAATTTGCTCGGCAGGCAAGCGGGTGTCGCGTTGGTAAATTTCGAGAATCTGGCGGTCGAACGCGTCGAGGGTCATGGCGGCGGATGTCTGCAGGAACGAAGGATTGAATGCGGCAAAGCGTCAAAACGAGCGGCTAAATCGCGGCTGGGCACACCGGCCGGGTACGCATACTTTCGGCATGCTTATTATCAACAACTCCCATCGACTTTCCACGCTTAACATCGAGCGTGCCGCCACGCTGATCGACCCCGTATTTCGTGATAGCCCGCAGTTTGAATGCGAGCCGCTGAGTCAGTCGCTCGGCGCATCCTTGCTCCTGAAGGTGGAAACGCTGAACCCTCTACGTTCTTTCAAGGGACGCGGCGCCGATTTTTTCATGCATGAGAACGCGGCGAATCTCGCTGGGCGAATGCTTGTCTGTGCCACGGCCGGGAACTGGGGACAAGCGATGGCCTACGTATGCCGGGCTCGTGGATGGCCGCTGGTCGTGTACAGCGCGACGACCGCCAATCCATTCAAGGTAGAGCGCATGCGTGCGATGGGGACGGAGGTTCGCCTTCACAGTGAGGACTTCGATACCGCCAAGGAAGAGGCTTGGCGCTTCTGTGCTTCTTCCGGTGCCATGTTCGTCGAGGACGGTCGGGAAGTCAGCATTGCTGAAGGCGCGGGAACCATTGCCCGCGAGCTCCTGGCACAGCACCAGTTCGATACTCTGCTGCTCCCATTGGGGAACGGCGCTTTGCTCAATGGCGCAGGTCGCTGGATCAAAGCTCATGCACCGGGGGTGCGAGTCATCGGCGTCTGCGCAGAAGGCGCTGATGCGATGGCCGTGTCGTGGAAGGGGCATCGCCTGATTGAGCGGAGCACGGTCAACACCATCGCAGACGGCATCGCGGTGCGCCGGCCAGTACCGGAGGCGCTGGAGGATATGAAGGAGCTGGTCGACGAGGTGCTACTGGTGAGTGAAGTTGCCATCGAGCGTGCGATGCAGCTGGTATTCCAAAGTGCCGGCTTGGTCGTCGAGCCCGCCGGTGTGGTTGGCGTCGCGGCGGTGATCGAGCACCCATCGCTTCGGTCCGAGCGACTGGCGACGGTGTTGTGCGGCAGCAATCTCACGCTGGAACAAATGCGTCGTTGGCTTTATTGATGCGACAACGGGTCAAACAAGGACGCAAACCGTTGTCCTGAGCATGTTGACAGTCTTTACTTTTGCGTATTTTCCGAAAAAGCAGACAAATGGTATTTTTTACCGGATTGCAAAAAAGTGGAGATTCTCATAGTTTTTTGACAGTCCTTCTTTTTGCAAACAGCACTGCGAGGCTTGGTGGACGCTCACTTCGCGCAGCGAAGTTACGCGGCCACACAAACCCTCTCCCACTACCTGGCCAAATCCGTCACCGTAGAGTGACGGACTTGGGGCGGCGTGGAMCGCCGCCCGGCGCAGCCGCCAGGTTTATTGGTTTGGTGGACGCTCACTTCGCGCAGCGAAGTTATGCGGCCACACAAGCCTCTCCCTCTCGCAATCTTGCAAAAAGCGTGACTGTCGAATGACAGTCACGGTGCGCGTAGCGTGTTGAATTCCGCTGAAGTCTGACCCGAGGGGGGTGCGGACAATAACTTGGACTACCAGGAGGTAGTTCATGTATTCATACGAAGACAGGATTCAAGCGGTCGAGCTCTACATCAAGCTCGGCAAACGCGTCAGGCCAACCATCCGCCAGCTGGGTTACCCAACCAAGAATGCCTTGAAGGGCTGGCACCGGGAATATGAGCAGCGACTCGATTTGCCGGCGGGCTATGCGGGCCGGGAACCCAAGTACTCGCAGGCACAGCAGGAGGCGGCTGTTGAGCACTACCTCACTCACGATCGATGCATTGCCGCCACCATGAGGGCGCTTGGCTACCCCGGTCGTGGGACATTGACCGCCTGGGTTCGCGAGGCGCTTCCTAAGTGCAGGAAAGCCGTAGTGGGCAGCGTTGGGCGCCGAAGATATCCCGAGTCGATGAGGCAGGCGGGGATGCGGATAAAAACTTGGACTGGTTTATGCCGTAAGTCCAAGTAATTGTCCGCACCCCCAATGGGTCAAATTTCGACGGAACTCAACAACAAGGATTCATTAATAGGCCAAAAGGCAGAGATTTTGCTGGCCCAAGCAGACTGGGAAATCCTTGTTCATCCGAAAGATGGCCTGCAAGCAGCTGGGTTAAAGAATGAGGCCTCCTCAATCAATACCTGGACATGCAATGACTGATCCCGCTAACGCAGATCGTTCCTCCCCAATCCCTTTCACTCGCCGCAGCATGCTCGCCAACGTAGCCGCCTTGAGTGGGGTTTCCATCGGTCTGATGGCCACCGCCTCTCCGGCGCGGGCTGCCTCAGTCCCGATTGCCAATGAAGGCCGAGTGCCCGGTTTCGTGGCGCGCAATGCCGACGTCAACGGCACGCGAATTCACTATCGTGTGGGTGGTAGCGGCCCGGCTGTCGTGCTTCTGCACGGCTATGCGGAGACCAGCCACATGTGGAACCCGTTGATGCCGCAACTTGCGAAGACCCATACTGTTATCGTCCCCGACCTTCGCGGCGCCGGCGGATCGGCCAAGCCGGAAGGTGGCTACGACAAGAAGAACATGGCCGTAGATATCCATGAACTTGTGAAATCGCTGGGCATTCACAACGTCGCTGTTGTGGGCCATGACATTGGGCTCATGGTGGCGTACGCTTATGCCGCTCAGTTTCCGGGCGAAACTAGCCGCGTGGTGCTGATGGACGCGTTCTTGCCGGGCATCGGCAATTGGACAAATGTCTGGCTCCTGCGTGATTTGTGGCATTTCCATTTCCACGGACCGACGCCGCTGGCGCTCGTCAAAGGACGTGAACGAATCTACTTCGAACACTTCTGGAACGACTTTGCGGCCAACCCCAAGCGCTCGGTGTCCGAAGCCGACCGCCGCCTTTACGCAAGTGCCTATGCGCAAGAAGGAGGCATGCGCGCAGGCTTTGAGTACTTCAAGAATTTTGAAAAAGATGCCTCCGACTTTGCGGCGCTGGGCAGTGCCAAGCTCACCATGCCCATGCTGGTGCTCTCGGGCGAGAAGGCCGGGGGTACTTTTTTGATCGAGCAAGGCCGGCTCGTTGCGAACGATGTCAAAGGCGTGGTCGTGAAGGGCTCCGGTCATTGGCTGATGGAAGAAGCGCCTGACCAGGTGATCCCTGAGCTGCTGCAGTTCCTGGGCTAGGCACGGATCGTGCGTTAGTGCCAACCAGCCATGGCTCTACGGGAGTCGGCCACGTACCAGATGGTGCACTGAACGGCAGCTTCGGCAAGCTGCGGCTGCTGGTCGGTCAAGACGGTGCGTGTGCTGCTCATCGCAGGTGCTGCGCAGCTGGAGGTCATGGCCTCAATCAATCGCTACACGTTATCATGCGACACCATTGACCGGTACGAATCGAACTCTCCGATGCCATTGACCTCCGACGCAAGCATCACCTCACCTCCAGAACGCATCTCCCGCCTGCAAGTGATTGCGTTGCTGGTTTGTATAGTTGCCTTTGCATTTGATCTGTTCGAGATATCGATGGGCAGTGTTTTGTCCGCCGTTTTTTCAGCGCCGCCTCATCAGATACCGGCTCCGGACCTTGCCTGGCTTCTTTCGTCTGTGTATATAGGCGCCATCATCGGTGCACCCACCTGCGGTTGGCTGGCTGACAGATATGGCCGGCGGCTTGTGCTGGCAGGCTGTCTGGCGTGGCTGTCTCTGGCGTCGCTTGGCGCCGCATACAGTGCGCAGGCGTTGCCGCTTGGAATTTTTCGCGGTCTGTCCGGTGTCGCGCTGGGGGCGTTCCCCCCATTGATGGTGGCCTATCTGGCAGAAATCATGCCGGCTTCGCGGCGGGGCATGCTGTTGTTTATAGTCTCCGCGCTGGCCTTCCTGGGCCCGCCGCTGGGCATCTTTTTGATTCGTGTGACGGCGCCGCTTCAGCCTCTGGGGATGGAATCATGGCGCTGGGCTTTCGTGGCCGGCTCATTGGGAGCAGCGATCACCGCCGTATTTTTCCTGTGGCTTCCCGAATCGCCCCGATGGCTGCGGGAAGGTCAACAAGGACAGTCGCCGGGCCGGCGTTCGGATGCAAGCGCGTCGCGTTGGGCAGCCTCGCCGACCGCCATCAGGTTGTGCTCCCGCGTGAGCGACGGCCCGTCTACCTACCAGACGACAGATTGGAAAACGCCTCGCAGCCGGCATGGTGTGCGTTTGGCTCTGGTGTATTCGCTCAATTTCCTCAGTCCGTGGTTTAGCGTCGGGTTCATTCTGGTGTCGGGTGCTTTGCTGGTACAAAAAGGCTTCCAGCTCTCCGATACCCTGTTGTACATCGCCGTTTCCACCATGGGTCCGACGATCGGCTCATTGATCGCATCCACCGTGGTGGATCATGTGCCACGGCGATTGGTGTTGGCGGTATGCGCAGCAACCATGCTGGTGGCCGGGGCCATATTCTCCGTGAGCCAAACCCTGTTGCCGCTGGCCGCTGCCAGCCTGCTTTTCAGCATTTGCTTTGCTTTGTACGTTCCAGCCTTGAACTTGTATGTGGCAGATCTGTTTGCCACCCGCGTCAGGGCCTGGGCGATCGCCACCGCGTGGACTTTCAACCGCGTAGGTGCCGCGTTGCTGCCATTTGTGCTGCTGCCGGTCCTGAAAAGCGCTGGGCCCGTCGCTATGTTCTCAATCATTGCCGCTGCGCTCGTTGCGACCCTGGCGCTGCTGAAGTTTGATCCGATCTGAGCCAGGTGGGGGGGCGATCCTCGGCGGCAAGAACTCAGTTGGATGCGGATCTCTTTTGCGCCAGCTCGGCCAGCAACGATGCCGAAACTCTCAGGTCTCCAGTGCCATGCCCTTCCTGGAACCGCGCGTAAATTGCCGCAAGCGCTTCGTGTGCCTGCTCATACCTGCCGCTCAGGCCCCAGGCCCGCGCCAGGCTCATTGTCGCGCGCAGCTCCCAAGCCAGCGCGCCTTGCTGCCTCGCCAACGCTTTGGCCTCTTCCAGTAGCAAGCATGCCGGCGCAAATGCTGCAGCGTCACCGGATTGYAGCAATGCCTCTGCCTGACTCCTCAGTGCCTCGGGAGCACACCACCCGAGCGAGCCGGCACGTACACGCCTGAGCGTGTCCTGCCCCAGCAAGGCGGTATTGAAAGTACACAGGTGGTCGCGCATCTTCGCGCTGGACGACTCCGTGGCCTCAACCAGGCTTTGAAGCCGGGAAGATATCCCGCCGTCGGTCTCAACAGCAAGACTGAAGGCCGTCTCCCACTCCTGCCAGAAACTGAAATTAAAGCTGCGCGCCACTTGTCGGAGGCAACTTAGCCTTGTGCGCGCCGCCACCATATCCCCTCGCCATATTGCGATGGGAATGGCCGCGAGCGCATAGACCTGGCAGAGCACCGCCGAATTGTCATCGTGGGTCAGAGCCAGGGCCTGTTGAACAAGTTCCTCGGCCTGCTCCGGCATCCCCATGATCCATCGCTCCCGGGCCATGACGATGCGGATCGAAACACCCATCGCCACATAAGACCCGTAGTATTTAATCGGAATTCCGAGCGCCTGGTTGGCGTACACATACTGGATCGGTTCTACCGCTTCGGCGTACCGACCCTGAAAATGCAGCGACTGCGCCAACATCCTGGAGCCTATCAATTTGCATACCGGATCCGTTGCAACCACTGCCACACGAAGCATCTCCCGTGACCAATATTCACTCTCCATGTACTCGGCCATCTGGAGCGCAATGCTGAAATGTACGATCATGGGAGCAGCGGCCAGTTCAGGCATGTCGGCAGCGTGCGCCATGGCGATAGCCCGGTTCAAACGCTCTGCATGCACTTGCTGGTCCCGGGGTAGCTTGTGCGGCAGTAATAGCGGAATGGACAACAGGCGTATCACGGTCTCTGGGTCGGCGTCAGGTATTCGGGGGAGGGCTTCCACCGCTTTGTTGGCCCATTCGTCATACTCCAGCAGCAGTGTGGTCTGGGTTCCCAGGGCGACTGCCGACAAAGCCAATTCCAGGCTGAGGCGAATGTCACGCTGAGAGGAAAAAGCCCAATTTGAGGCGGCCCGCAGGTCGTCGGCATAGAAGCTGTAGGTTCGTCGCCATTCTTGCCTCGGTAAAGTCGTCCATACCTTTTCGGCATCGCGCAGGACATCGCGCACATACAACGCATGTTGCCGTGCCACTGCGTCGTGTTCGGAGCTCAGGGCCAATTTTTCCCTCGCGTAAGCGCGGCTGGTATCCAGCAATCTGAGCACCGCATGGCCCCGAGCGTCGCTGCTGGCAAGCAACGACTTGGCTATCAGGTTCAGTATGGTTTCGGTAATCTCGTCGGGGTCGTCTTCCTGGAACGAGACTACCCGACTGGCTGCATCCAGATGGAAGCCTCTTGGAAAGATGGCCAGCCGGCGAAACACAGTCTGCTCCAGCCCGGAGAGCAATCCGTAGCTCCAGTCCAACATGCGGGCCAATGTCCGGTGTCGCTCGGGTCCTCGATGGATGGGGTTGGCAAGGGCCAGTAAATGTATTTGCATCTGCCCCACAAGCGCTTCGGTTCCCAGGGTGGGTGCGTAAGCCGCGATCAGCTCGATCGCCAGTGGTATGCCATCCAGCTGCCGGCATAAGGCCACCGCGGATGCAACGTTGCCGTCCGTTAATTGGTAGTCTGGCGCACTCCGACGCGCGGCCTGGGTGAATAGCTGAATGGCCGGGAAGTTCAACGCTTCGTTTGCCGACAGATGGTTCTCGATATCGGGCAAACCCATCGGATCCAGACGGTGCAGGCGCTCACCGAGCGACTTCAGCGGCTCCCGGCTGGTCGCGAGGACATGAACCTGCGGGCATGCCGACAAGATTTTTTCGACCAGATTCGCCACGGGTCCCACGATGTGTTCGCAGCTGTCCAGCACCAGCAACAGATGCTTTCCGCGCATCAGATTGATCAGGACCGTCGCATCCGAAACCATGTCTACTTCCATGGCCGAGGCGATGGTGCCTACCAGCAGCCGCGGTTCCGTGATGGGCGCCAAGTCGACGAAACTCACGCCATCGGCGTAGCCTGTGCTCAACAGTTGCGCAGTCGCAATGGCCAAGGTCGTTTTTCCCAGCCCCCCCGCTCCCAGGACGGTGACCAGTCGGTGCTGAGACAGCTTGGCGGCAACTTGGAGAATGGCCTCTTCGCGCCCGAACACCGGTGCTCGCCTCGCGGGTAGGCGCGATGACCGGTGTGAGGCGGTCTCAGGCCCGTCGACGGCCTCCACCCCCACCGAAGCGGGCAACACCAGGCTGAATCCTTGTGCGGGATGGAAAGCGATGTAGCCCGCAGCCGGAGACAGCGCTTTCAAACGCCTGTTAAGCCCGGCAATTCGGGACCACAACCGGTTGTTGCTCCCCGCAACCAAAGCGCCCATGTGCGTGGCCAGCGCGGATCGGCTCACCGCTTCGCCAGACTCCTCGACCAGGATGGACAAGATCGCCAGGTCCCCGCCGTCCAACGCCAGCAATTTCCCGTCGAAATGGAGTTCGCCCGCGGCGGGAAACCACTGATAGAGTCCATAGGCGGCGCCATCGGCAGCACCACCGGCGGCAGCCCCGCGGCGGTCGATATTGTTGCGGTCAGGCATGCTGTGCAACGCTGCTCGCCAGTTGCGACTCCAGCTCACGCATCAGCAACCGGGCTGCGGTGTGGTCTGCGGTCTCGGCTCCTTCCGAAAACTGATTCAAGGTTCGCGCCAGAAGCGCTTGACCTTTGTCCAGGTTTCCTCGAAAGCTCCACAACCTGGCCAGACTGTGCGCACAACGCAGTTCCCACGACAAGGCGCGTTGCTGTTGTGCCAATTGCAAGGCTCGGTTCAGAATGGCCTCGGCCTCATGGATTCCAGAAGGCCCCGATTTCCTGTACAGGCTCTCAGCCTGCGCGCGCAGGACTTCAGGCGCGCACCAACCAGCCATGCCGCTTTCAGCGCGGAGCACGCTGTCCGCCGTCACCAGATCAGTACACAGCGTGGCCAGCATGTCCGAGCTGACCGGGTTGGACGAATCTTTCAACGCCGACAGCACGTCGTCGGCGTCCATGGGACGCCGATGCATGGCCCAGCCCATGTGCAAAACGCGGTGCCACGCTTGCCAATAGCTCTGTGAATAGCGCACGGCATACTGTCCCAACGAGCCTAGTAATAGTTCGGCCCGGGCGTCACCTCGCCAAATGGCAATCGGCACCGCTGCGAAAGCCATTGCGTAGGGGTAGGCCGATGGGTGTTCATGGACGCTTAACTCGACGGCGCGCTCCGCCACCGCGACGGCTTGGTCTGCGAGCCCCTGGATCCAGAGGATGCGCGCGAGCATGATGCGCATGGAAACTTGCGGGGAGATTTGATGGTAATACCGGCTGGAGGGGTGGTCGACGGGATCCTCCAGTACGCGCTCAATGATCGCTCGAGCTTGTTGGTGTTCACCAAGGTAGTGGCAACTGAGCATCATGAATCGGTCCGACAGCAGCTTGGCGGAGGGGTCATAGGGATGCTCGGCTATTTGGCCAATGCGTGCGGCGACCTCCTTGGACCTTCTGTAGTCTCCAGACCCGAACGAGCGGGTGCACATGCTGTAGAGCGCCTCCACGGTATAGCGCGGCGAGTTGGTCTCCTCGATCAGCGCAGTGATGCGGGTGAAGATTTCCTCCTGGCCGGCAGCACTGCTGACCGCCAGGCTGTTGGAAAAACACAAAGAAGCAAGCAATCGCAATTCAAGGACCGGGGGTAGTGCGGCCACCCGTCTCATGGCTTCCATGGCAACTTTTACGCGGGCCAGATGAATGTCGAAATTGTCCAGTTCGTAAGTTAGTTCCAGCGCGGCACATGTCAACATGACGCCGAGAAGATCGTCACCTCCGGGGGAAAATGCCCAGTCGAGCCCGGCGCGCACGTCGTCCTGGCACGTGCCGTAAATGGCCATCCATTCTGACCGCGGAATTTCGGTTTTCTTCATGCGGGAGCGATCAAGGAATGCTTGAAAGTGTTGCGCATGGCGGCGTGCAAGTTGCCGGGCTTCACCGCTGCCCTCGAGCTTTTCTTTCGCATAAATGCGCGTTGTCGACAGCAAGCGGTACTGGATGACGTTTCCGCTGGTGTCGGTGACCACGAGCGACTTGGCCGCCAAGCTGGCAAGGCTATCGATGACGTCCGACGGCCCGACGTGATCGAACGAAACAACGCTGATGGCTGATTCCAGAGCGAACGACGAGCTGAACACGGACAGGCGCCGCAGCACGATACGCTCGAACTCATTGAGCAGGTCGTGGCTCCAATCGAGCAGCGCCTGCAGCGTCTGATGACGGGGCAGCGCGGTACGGCGCCCCCGGCGCAGCAGCCTGAACATGTCATCCAGTCGATTGACAAGGCCTCGCAGGCCAAGGCTGTCGATGCGACCGGCAGCCAGCTCAATAGCCAGCGGCATACCGTCCAGTTGCTGGCACAGATGGGCCACCAGCGGATAGTTATCGGGAAGCACGGCAAAGCGATCGTTGTCAGCGGTGGCACGCTCGATAAAGAGCTGCAGCGCAGGGTACTTGATGGCCTGCTCAAGGCTGTCGGATACCGAAACATCCGGCAGGCCAAGTGCGGCCAGCCGGTATACCCATTCGCCCTCGGATTTCAGCGGCTCCCTGCTTGTCGTGAGCAGATGGATGTCAGGTGCGCTTCTGGCGATATGCTCGGTCAGTTGTGCCGCACCGTCGATCACATGTTCGCAATTGTCGAGGACGATCAGCATCCGGCGTTCGGCCAGGTAGGACCGCAACGCGAGCAATGGGTCCCTGGCTGGAAGCGAGATTCCCAGGACGGAGGCCAGGGTGCTCGGAACCAAGGTGGCGTCGGTGAGGGGCGCGAGGTCCACGAACCACACACCGTCGACGTAGTTGGCCAGCCGCTCTTCCGCAACCGCAAGCGCCACGGTGGTCTTGCCCATGCCGCCGGCCCCCACGATGGAGACAAAACGCCTGGCCTCCAGATGTTTGTGCAGGTCGAACACTGCGTCGGATCGCCCTATGACCTTGGACAGCCGAACCGGCAGGTTATGCATGACCGCAGGAGCAGCCTTGGGCGCAGCTTCTGCGCAGGGCGAAGGCTCCATGGCATGCTTGATGGCCATGACAAAGCTGTATCCACGGCCAGGCACGTTCAGAATGTAGCGCTCACTGACGCCGCCATCGCCGAGCGCTTTTCGCAGTGCGGAAATATGCACGCGCAGACTGGTGGCTTCCACCACCGTGCGGGGCCAGACATAGGACTCCAGTTCCTCGCGGCTGACGACATCGCCGGCCCGGTCAACAAGGACGATCAGCAAATCCATGGCCCGGCTTCCCAGCCGAACCGGCTTGCCGGCTTCGATCAGCAGCTTACGGTGTGGATAAAGCAGGAACGGGCCGAACGACAGTGCTGTATCCGGGGAAGTAGCGCGTGCGTCTGTCATGGGAATTCCTGAAGCGATAAGCCCTAGAAACTGTATCTTGCGGTCAGCAAGGCGGTCCGTGGAGCGTTATAGAACACCGAATCGACCCCTGCCGGAGCAATGCGGGTGCGTACGAGAGCATAAGTCTTGTTCAGCAAGTTCTTGATCCTGAGCGACACACTCCATCGCCCGTTCGACTCGGTGTAGGTGGCATCCACATTGACATAGGTCTGCTCCGGCGACTTCAGATCGGGCGTGTTTGCCACGTCGGTGAATTGGGGTGCGGTGTATTGCACGCTGCCGGTCAGCGCCAAGGCCCCGCCACCTGATATGGGCACCACGTGACGCAGGCTGGCACTCAATGACACATGAGCCGCATATGGCAGGTCGTTGCCGGTGAAGTTGCTGGCAGCAGCTCCGGTGGGGTTTGCAAATTGATCAAAGCGCGCTTGCAGAAATTCAGCCGCCAGTGTCCATTGGGTTTGGCGCGCCAGCTGGCCGGCCAGTTCCACATCCAGGCCGTAGGTCTTGGCCCTGCCCGCATTGACCAGCACGGGATCCGTTACCACCACCCCGTTGACAACGCTGTTGGACAGCGAAGCCAGGTAGTCCCGGTATTGGTTGTAGAACAACGCGGCGCTGGCCGTGAGCTTGCCGTCAAAGAAGCGCCCCTTGCTCCCCAGCTCATAGGTGGTCACGCGCTCAGGATTGGCAGCTACCTGCGCGGACAGCAGGGACTCGGCCGCGCGATTGAAGCCGGCAAATTTTGCGCCTTTGGTGTAACTGCCGTAGAGGAATATGTCGGGTGTCCACTGATGCTCAAGGCTGATCCGGGGCAGCAGGCCGCTTGTCGAGGTAGACAGGTTGCTGGCGTCATACACCTGTGTCGTTCGCACCTGTTGAGCCTGCGTCAGCCAGAACCGGTTGGACCCGGTTTCCCGGGTGTGATATGCGCGCAAGCCCATGGTGAGTGCCGTTTGCGCTGAAAATGCATGCCGGAGCTGGCCATAAAGGCCGACATCGCGTGTCTGCTGATACGTCTGTGCTTCGGTGTATCTCGTAGCCGGTGCACCGGGCGGTGTCACCGCAAGAAAACGATCGAATGCGAAATTGTCTGCGATAAACATCAGCCCTACCGTCCACTGGTTTACGCCGGCGTCGCGCTGCAACTGCAATTCTTGAGACAACGTCCGCTGTTCCACGGTCTGGGACAATGTGTACCGCTGCACGGCGAGTCCGCCGAAGTCGGCCACTGTCGGGTCATCACGGTAGCCGCGTAACGCCGTGATGGACTTGAACACGGTGTCCGGGTTGACTTGGCTGGTGATCTTCAGTGACGTACCGCCTGCAATGCGCTTGAAGGCGCCAGCGTCCACCGCAGTAAAAGTGACGCGTGGGGCTGCTCTTGGATCATTCAAAGGAAAGTTCGATGTGTTGGTGTCCGACGTGTCTTTCAAACCGTCAATAGACCACACCACACTATTTCCGCCGGATGTCTGCCATCGGAATTTCGCTCGAAATTGCGTGGCGTCCAGCTTGTTGACGTCTTTATTCAGGGTGGCGTTGTGGCCAAATCCATCGTTGCTGCGGCGGGAGAATGCGATGCTGGCGGTTGTCGGCTCCTCGGCCGTTCCGCCTATGGCGCCGGTTGCAAAGCCACGGACCTCTCTCGCTCCCTGGCTGCCAAAGCCCGCGGATAACCAAGCCGAGCGTTCAGCAGTGGGATCGGCGGAGATGAGCTTCACCGCGCCGGCCGTCAGATTTTGGCCATACAAGGTTCCCTGCGGCCCGCGCAGCACCTCAATGCGTTCCATGTCCGGCAGATCCCACAGGGCATTGGCATAGCCGCGCACAAGCGGCACATCGTCGACGTAGATCCCCACGGCCTGGCTCATGGCCGGCAATGACACGCCGACCCCACGGATGCCCACTGCCTGCGGCTGATTGCTAAAGCCATTCGGCACTGCGACGCCAGGTACAAGCGCCACCAAGTCACTAAGTTGGGCTACGCCCTTGGCCTCGATCTCGGCCTCGCCCACCACGCCCACAGACATCGGCGTTTTGCGCAACACGGTTTCGCGGCGCTCAACGCTTACCACCACTTCCTTGAGAGATGAAGTCGCTTCTGAATCTTCGACCGGCAAGCCCTGTGCATTGACTTTCGTCAACCCTGAGACCAGTAGTAACGGAGTGAGCAGTCCCGCTGCCACATTTCTGCACGCCCGATATGTTCTTTTTTGCATTTGAATTCCCGCCACGATGGCCCATTTTCGGCACTGATCCAGAATCATGCAGCGCTGCATTACGTGCAGTGTGAATCGTTGTGAATTTGATTTGGAAGCGGCTCAAACGGGTGTCGTTTCGGGCGATTCGAAGCATTTCCGCTGCGAAAGGTTGTTAAAGAACAACACCGTTTGCAGCCGCGACGTTCCCGCTACTGCCGAGACCGCTCCATCCAAAAGAGGTAACAAAAAGGGGCCTCTTGGCCGATAGACCTGGCCGGGTCGCGCGAGAGATAGTTGCCTGGCGCGGATGGCTGAAGGCCGCGCAGTTCTCAACGCATTTCATCCACTATTTGTAAAAGGCCGATATGACATTCAAGCCTCTACTAGTGCTGGCAGCTATGGCGCTGCTATCTCACGTAAACGGGGCGCTCGCCAGTGAGCGCATCGCTTCCGCCGCCAAATTGACCTTTGGCGATGCGAGCACTCTGTTTATTGCGGATTGGAAGAATGGGCGCATTCATGCAGTGACCGTTCCGATCTCTACCGCAAAGGCGGACGCCCCTGCGCCCTTCAATCTAAGCGACATCCAAGGGCCAATCGCCGGCGTGCTGCGCGTGAGCCGCAGTTCGCTTCGGTTTGAGGACATGGTGGTGCAGCCTGGCACCGGCCTTGCGTACGTCGCAGTGACCATTCAACAGGACAAGGCGACGACCAAACCCGCAGTGGTGACGATTAACTCCGCGGGCAAGGTTCAAAAGATTAATCTGGCGAATGTCGCCCAAAAGTCCACTCCAGTGTCCGCTTCAGTTACCGACCTTCCAGGCGCAGACGCAAATTTCTGGCGTACCTTGCCGTATCGAAGCCTGACGGTTACTGACATGAAGTTCTACGAGAACAAACTGTATGTCGCGGGGCTGTCTAACCAGGAATTCGCATCCACGCTGCGTGTATACGACTACCCATTCACCGGCAAGCCTTCAGCTACGACGGTTGAGATTTATCACCCCGTCCATGATCAGATCGAGACGCGGGCGCCCATTCGCGCTATGACCATCATGTCACTGTCGGGTGTGCCCACCTTGGTGGCCGCTTATACCTGCACGCCGCTCGTCACAATTCCATTAACCGATCTGAAAGCCGGCATGCACATTACCGGCAAAACCGTGGGTGAACTCGGTTGGGGAAGCGCGCCGACCGACATTGTCACGTTCAGCGCTGGAGAGGAAAACTATGCCCTGATCACCAATAGCAGCCGCGCCGCAGACTTGCTTTCGTTTTCGGTAATTTCAGATGCCGCCGCCAAGCCAGGGTTGAACACACCCATCAAATGGCCGACAGAGCCTTATCTAGGGGCCAAGTCAATCATGGTGCCTATGAGCACCGTTATGCGGCTGGACAACCTCAATAAAGAGCTTTTGCTGGCGCTTCGGCGCGATGAGGCATCGGGGCGGATGCAATTGGTATCCATTCCCAAAGGCGCCTATTTGCGTTTGAGCGATTTTGTCAATGAGTACGACTTCAAAGATTACAAATACCCGCCTAACGACAAGTGGAGCGGTTACCACAAGTATTTCCGTGCCATCGAAGGTTTCCCCGAGTTGTCTCAGTGAGAAGAAGGGCGGGGCAGCTTATGAAAGTGGTGTTCGCATCAGCATTGATCATCGTCACTGCCACGATGTGCGGAGCTGTGAGCAGTGCCCCGACGATACTGCCGTCGGGTGAAAGCGTGCCTGAAAATCTCTTG
This sequence comes from Polaromonas sp. P3_B1, assembly GCF_056402935.1. Lineage (NCBI taxonomy): Bacteria > Pseudomonadati > Pseudomonadota > Betaproteobacteria > Burkholderiales > Comamonadaceae > Polaromonas > Polaromonas sp. P3_B1. The sequence goes on along the minus strand of NZ_JBFUGK010000007.1, from coordinate 110,019 downwards.
CGGATTGAACTGGTATTAGACAGGCCCCTGGGAGGTGTGTTGGACATTTCCCGCGTTTCGCTGGCGGATGACAGGGGAAATCCAATAGCTGGCGCTTTTTACGACATCCCGCTGGCCAGCCCAGACGGGAAGCGAATTGCCATACTGATGCATCCCGGGCGCGTCAAAACGGACGTTGGCCCCAATAGGCAAGCAGGCTTGGCGCTTCGGAACAGTCAACGCGTCACCATGACCATTGCCGATCCCCAGCTTCCTCGTCCAATAAGAAAATCGTGGAACATAGCACCTGCTATTCGTGCCCGGCTCGATACCCAGGCGTGGCGGCTCCTATTGCCCAAGCCTGGCGGTCGCGAGCCTCTGGAAATCCGGTTTCCTGCTGCGCTGAATGCGAACGCCAAGGACCTGATTGCGGTGTCAGCCTCGGATGGACGGCGCCTGGAGGGGCGCGCGACCTTGTCACAGGGGGAAAGGCATTGGCGATTTCGACCCAAAACGGCTTGGAAGTCCGGTCACTTCCAGGTACGGGTGCATGCAAGTCTCGAGGACCCTCAGGGCAATCGTATGTGCGCGGCCTTCGAACAGGCCGGGCAAAGCGCGATCGCCTGCGACGAAGATGCCCGGATTCCTTTCGAGCTCATCAATGAGACGGCGCGACGGGGATTCCGAAAATTGCGGGAGATCTCAACATAGGCGCCTGCCGGGGAGCGCTACCGACGCCTCCACTAGGCAGAAGTTGGCACCCTCGGCGACGCGGCCACGTCGGCCGGCGAAGATGACAGCAAACCCCGCCGTTCAGCCAGCTTTGCGACCTCTGTTCGGCTCTTGGCTCCGAGCTTTTCAAAAATCGTCTTGAGGTGCGACTTGACGGTGCCGACTGCGATGTCGAGCTCGCGGGCGATCACCTTGTTGCCGCAGCCTTCAACAACAAGGCGCAAGACCTCGACTTCCCGGTTGGTCAAAGTCGCATGTGCCATGCTGTCCGCCAGACGCCGAGCCGCAGGCGCGCACAGGTGGCGCATCCCGCGGTGCACGGTCCGAACCGCGACCATCAGTTCTGGCAGGTCGCACCCATGAACCAGGTAGCCTCGCGCGCCTCGCTCCAGGGCTGTCCTGATCTCCCACTCGCTTTCGCGAGCGGTCAGTATCAGTACTTTTTGGCGATAGGGGGAGGCGCTGCCCTCCGCCTTGGCCTCGTCGATAAGCTGCAGGCCCCGTTCGTAATCTGCGACGACGACGTCGGCATTGGCTTCGCCCTGCGGCACCCAGGCCAGATCGGGCTCTTCGCCAAATGCCGCCTTAAGCCCGGTGCGCACCAACGGGTCGCTGCAAAACACCTGCACCCCGATCCTGAGGGAATTAAGCATGGTCTGGCTCCACGGTTCCTATCGGCGGGCGAAATGCACGCCGGTGGTGTAGCCGATGATCGTTCCTCTCCTTGCCGAGAGGAAAGTGAATTGCTGTGAATTCCATTTAACGCCCTATGCGGAACACCACACGGTGTGAATTTGTGTGAATGCAACCCGCCTGAGCGCGCGACTTCCTTGCATCACGCCGGCAAGCGCGGTAACTCCTCCAAAAGGAGGACGCGTACATCTCCCATTACGCCGCCATGAAGGCCTTGTTTCCGGGAGATGCGACGACTTGAGCCCGTCCGTATTCTTCAATCAAACCACTAACGCTTCAGAAAACGGCCACCACGGACGACATTCAATGAACAAGCCGAGCACATTCACCTCGAGCTCGCCGATTCCGGTCGGCAAGCGGTCCTCCATGGCCATCTACGCGCTGACGATAGGCGCCTTCGGGATTGGCACGACAGAGTTCGTCATCATGGGTTTGCTGCTTCAGCTAGCGGCAGACATGCATGTCAGCGTACCCACGGCGGGGCTGCTGATCTCCGGCTACGCATTGGGCGTTTTTGTGGGTGCTCCGGTACTGACGGCGTTGATGAGCCGTGTGCCGCGCAAGAAGGCTCTCCTGGTTTTGATGGGGATCTTCACACTCGGGAACATGGCCTGCGCGCTGGCACCCAACTACGCAGTGCTTATGGTCGCCCGCGTGATCACCTCACTTGCACACGGAACATTTTTTGGCATTGGCGCTGTCGTAGCCACGAGCGTGGTGTCGGCAGATCGCAGGGCGGCAGCGCTGTCAACAATGTTCACAGGGCTCACGGTGGCGACCCTCCTGGGTGTGCCGGTTGGCTCCTGGCTCGGGTTGCATTTTGGGTGGCGTTCCACGTTTTGGGCTGTATCGGTCATCGGCCTTGCAGCGATAGCCGTCCTTGCCATTTTTGTGTCGGCGAAAGAGGCTGGTTGCGGTAGCCGCGTGTCGCTACGTGAGGAATTCACGGTCCTGGGACGAGCTCATGTGTTGCTGGGACTGGGGGCGACCGTCTTCGGCTTCGCTGGCGTGTTTGCAGTTTTCACGTATGTTCAGCCCTTGCTGACGCAGGTCACGGGATTCGCGGAGTCGCAGGTCTCAGTGATTTTGCTCATGTTCGGCGTGGGCATGGTTTTTGGGAACGTCATCGGTGGTCGCTTGACAGACCGCGCACCGGTACGAATGCTGCTTGGGTCGCTGGCGGCATTGGCCGTCATCCTCGTGTTGATGGGGTTCGCCATGGAAAACCGTGTGACCGCAGTCCTTTTTGTCGGACTGCTTGGCACAGGAGCGTTTTCTACCGTGGCGCCACTACAGCTGCGAGTGCTGAACAAGGCGCAGGGGGCCGGGCAGAGCATGGCTTCCAGCCTCAACATCGCTGCGTTCAACCTCGGAAACGCCGTGGGAGCATGGCTGGGTGGTGCGGCCATCACTCAAGGAGTCGATCTGGCGCACCTTCCATGGGTGGCCGCAATATTGACGCTGTTTGGCTTGGCCCTGGCCGCCTGCAGTGTTCTAAAGGAGCGAACTTTCGATCTCAAAAGATTGCCTTCGGGCGTAGCAGCCGGATAAGCCGCTAAGCGCCGCCGCGCCTAAATCGACCGGCCTTGACTGTTTCATCAACCGCGCTGACGAGTCGGCGCATTTTCCAAAGGAGATTCCATGTTCAAGTTAATCCCGCGTACCCTTGCGGTCGGCATATTGGCCTTCTCGGCCGTAAGCGCAGGGGCCGCCGGCCCCAAGCCGACGATCGTCCTTGTCCATGGCGCTTTTGCCGGCTCGTCCAGTTGGAATGGCGTCGTTGCGGAGTTAACCAGGCAGGGCTACCCCGTCGTTGCAGCAGCCAACCCCTTGCGCGGCGTGGCAAACGACGGTGCGTACGTGGCGTCGCTGATGAAGTCAATCGCCGGCCCGGTTGTGCTTGTCGGGCACTCATACGGCGGCTCGGTCATTTCGGCCGCAGCCAATGGTCTCGACAAGGTCAAAGCACTCGTGTTCGTCGCAGCCTTCGCGCCCGCCCAGGGTGAGAGTGCACTGGCCTTGACCGGGAAATTCCCGGGTTCGACGCTGCCCCCAGCCCTGGCTGCACCAGTGCCACTGCCCGACGGCGGTGAAGACCTTTACGTCCAGCAAGAAAAGTTCCCGCAACAGTTCGCAGCGGACGTTCCCCTCGCCGAGGCCAGGGCCATGGCGGCCACGCAGAGGCCCGTCAAGGCAGCGGCCCTGCAGGAAGCTTCTCCCGCGCCGGCGTGGAAGTCAATTCCCAGCTGGGCCATTTATGGTACGGATGATCTGAACATCCCGCCAGCAGCGATGGGCTTCATGGCCGAGCGTGCCCAAGCCAAGAAGACCGTGGTGGTCAAAGGCGGATCCCATGCGCTGATGGTTTCGCATCCCGCAGAGGTGGCTGCACTCATCCAGGAAGCAGCGACAAACTGACGTCCATTGCAAGTTGTGTCTGAATAACGTTTTGCCGCTGAATTTTCGGCAGGGGTTGCAGGCACGAATCTGAATCCATGCATTTCAGAAGGGGTCCGCCGCTGTTTACGACTTCAGGTTCGTTAGTTGTAAATTCTCAACGCCGCGGACCCGCATGGATCCTCGGCCCCTGTTTACGACTTTAATTGCTCAGAATAGCACTGCGAGGCTTGGTGGACGCTCACTTCGCGCAGCGAAGTTACGCGGCCACACAAACCCTCTCCCGCTAGCTGGCCAAATCCGTCACTGTCGAGTGACGGACGTGATCACCACAAGCCCCGCAATCTCGCGAGGAGCGCAACTGCCGAATGCCACCCAGCCTTCAGTACAGGTCATTGCGCACGGATTGATCGTAGTGGTTGTTGATCTCTTTCACCTGCGCGTCATCGAGCTTGCTGGAGGCGTCGTGGAGCTGGCCGATGGCCGCAAGTACGTCACCCACGGTGGGGAGCGTGTCGCGGTCCAGCCTTGAGCTGTGCTCCCAAAGCTGGGCGCGATTGACGGCCTTGCCGCAGTGGAACAGCACCTCGTCGATCTGCACGACGGTTGCCGTTTTCGGCATGCGCATCCCTTCGCGAAGATCGGACAGCAAGTCCTTGTCAGTAGAGATGCGTCCCCGGCCGTTGATACGAAGGAATATCTCCAGCCCCGGAAATAGAAAAACCATTGCCAGCCTTTGGTCGCGCTGCAGGTTTCGCAGCGATTCGATCCGGTTGTTGCCTGGCCAGTCGGCAAAAGCGACGGTGTTCTCGTCCAGTACGTGAACGAATCCGGGTGGGCCGCCGCGCGGCGAGGCGTCCAGCCCGTGTTCGCTTCCCGTGGCCAGGCAAAAGAAGGTGGCTTTACGCAGGTAGGCCTTGTGAAAGTCGACCAGATGGTCAAGCACTGCACGCTGGATTCTTTCTGACGGCGGCGCGTAGAGCGCATCGAGATCAGCTTGCGGCGCTTGAGGGCCTGGTTGCTGGAGCTTCGTTGGGGTCGCGTCCTGAGTGGGCGATCCGGCGTCTTGTGCATTCATGAGATGGCCTTCTTAAAAGAAGTAGAAGAAGTAGAAGAAGTGGAAGACCCCAAGCCTAAGCAGTGTTGAGTGGCTCCCGTAAACTGTATCGGCCATTCAATATCTCAAATCAGCCATGCATGACCCCATGAGCCACCTGGACGACTACATCAACCTGGCAGGCGGCCCGGTGCTCTTTGCCGCGGAAGGTCGCCATGAGGATGAACTGGCGGCAGAGCCGCATCACCATGCGCGCGGCCAGCTTTTTGGCTCTATGCGCGGTTTGTTGTCTGTGGGGGTGCAGGAGGGGGTCTGGCTGGTGCCGGCGATTCACGCCGTGTGGCTACCGCCTCGCCACATCCATTCCGGGAGCACCCATGGGCCTTTTCACGGCTGGAGCGTGTATGTGGCGGAGTCCGCGTGCGGCGATTTGCCGCCACAGCCTTGCACCATCCGCTTGTCCGGCCTGCTGCGTGAAGCGGTGCTTCGCGCTGCGCATTGGCCTGTCAGTCCCAGTGAGCCGCTGAGTGGCGCGCAGGCGCATGTTGCCGACGTGATCCTGGACGAAATCCGGACACTGCCTGTTGAGCCGCTGGGCTTGCCTTTGCCGAAAGACCCGCGCCTGCAGCGGGTCGCCCGTGCGCTGATTGCGGACCCGGCGGATGATCGCGACCTGGCGCGTTGGGCGGACTTCGCGGCCGTGAGCACGCGCACCTTGACCAGGCGCTTTGTCGCCGAGACGGGCTTCAACTTCACCGAATGGCGGCAGCGCGCCCGCATGATGCGGTCGCTTGAAATGCTGGCGGCGGGCGCCGCCGTGACGACGGTTGCCCTGGATCTGGGCTATTCCACCGCGAGCGCCTTCATCCATCTTTTCCGGCGCACCTTTGGCGAAACCCCCGCCATATACAAAGCCCGCCTGTGACGCCGCTCTGGCAAGCTGATGCGCGAGCAGTGCAAGCCGCCAGGCGCCGGTTCGCCACGCACCGTGCCGCTACGCAGCTACCGCAGCACTCTTGGCGGCCGCAGCTTCCTTCATCGGCGGAAGCCCGAACATCCGCCCATACTCTCGTGTGAACTGTGACACGCTCTCATAGCCCACTTCATACGCTGCGCTGCTCGCGGTTCGTCCTTCCGCCACCATCAGCCGGCGGGCTTCGATGAGCCGAAGCTGCTTCTGGAACTGCAGCGGCGAGAGCGAAGTGGCGGCACGGAAGTGTTGATGGAAGGACGAGGGGCTCATGCCCGCCTCTGCAGCAAGGCGGTCGACCGGAAGGGCGCTGGCAAAGTCCGATCGAAGAACGGCAATGGCACGGGCGATCCGCTGCCGGTTACCCTGTTTCCACCCAAGGGAGCGGATCGCATCGCCGTGGCGACCCGTCAGGAGCCAGTAGTGCAACTCCCGCAAAAGTTGCGCACGCAAAATCGGCACGGATGCGGGGCGTTCCAGCAGCCGCATCAGGCGCAGCGCCGCGTCCTCGACCTCGGCATCCGTGCGCTCAACCCTGACGGGCGCGGCATCGTCCGATGGGACTGCCTTCATCTCCATCGTCAGTTCGGCGATGAGCGGAAGATCGAGTTCCAGGACGAGCGACATGTAGGGCTCGGTGGAGCTGGCACGGGTGATCTGGCTCGCTGTGGGGATGTCGGCGGTAATCAGCATGGAGTCCCCGGCACCGAAGGTGACCGTCCTGGTTCCGAAAGAGACTTGCTTGTTTCCTTGAAGGACCAGGCAGACCAGGGGGCAGGAAATCGCGTGAACAAGGCTCGTGGGCGCCATTGAGCGGATGGTCGTCAAGCCCTGGATGGGTGTTTGTGCCAGCCCGGCAGGATTGGCGTACGCCTCCAGGTAACGGCTGACAGCTTTGAGCAGTGTGTCTGACATCCCCCGAACATTAACTGATCACGGAAGCCGGGCCAATGCCGGCTGTAGAAACAGGCAAGGCATTGCGAGGAACGGGCAAGTATTGCCATGCCGGTGGGCAAAAACGGTGGAGGACGCAAAGCAGTGCAGGTCAAGTCGTGGGAATGGGCAAAAGGCTTCGAGGAATTGGCAATTCTGTTTGAGCACGAGCTTCTACGATCGCTCATCCAACACATCAAACCACATCAACCCACTGAACAGGAGTTCCTCAAATGAGCAAGATCGCTATCGTCACGGGTTCCAGCCGCGGCCTCGGCCGCAACACCGCCCTCAGCATTGTCCGTCGCGGCGGGGATGTCATCGTGACCTACAAAAGCCGCGCTGATGAAGCGGACAAGCTCGTCGCCGAAATCGCGGCGATGGGCCGCAAGGCTGCTGCCTTCCAGCTGGATACCAGCGACGTGTCGTCGTTCAAGCCGTTTGCGGGTCGCGTCAGGGCGGTATTGAATGAAACCTGGAAGCGCGACACCTTCGACCACCTTGTGAACAATGCGGGGCACGGTGATATGGCACCGATTGCAGACGCCACCGAGGCGCACTTCGACAGTCTGTTCAATGTGCACTTTAAAGGCGTCTACTTCCTCACGCAGGCCCTGCTGCCGTTGATCGCCGATGGAGGGCGAATCGTCAATCTGTCGACCGGCCTGACGCGCGTTTCCTACCCGGGCTTCTCCGCCTACGCTGCGGCAAAAGGCGCGGTCGAAATTTTGAGTGTCTATCTGGCAAAGGAGCTTGGAAGTCGCGGTATTGCGGTGAACACCGTGGCGCCCGGTGCGATCGAGACCGATTTTCTGGGGGGCGCCGTTCGTGATACGCCCGATATGAACAAGGCATTCGCAGACATGATCGCCCTGGGTCGCGTGGGTGTTCCCGACGACATCGGTCCCATGATCGCGAGCCTTCTGTCGGAGGACAACCGTTGGGTCACGGGACAAAGGATCGAAGTCTCCGGCGGCCAGGTCATCTGATGCCGCTTTGAAGTGAACCCCTGGGAGTCCATAGTGGGCGCCCGGCGCGAAGGCCTTCCGGCGGTGGGCTGTTTCAGGTGCCGGGCCCAATCGCGCATTACCGGTCCGAATGCGTCTCGAAGACAAGTGATCTGAGCCACTGATTTGCCGGGTCCTTGTGGTACTTGGCGTGCCAAAAAAGATTGATGGCGATTTGCGGCAACTTGACGGGATGGTTGACGTATCGGAGATTGAATGGCGTCGCCATTTTTTCCGCCAGGCGCTCGGGGACTGTGGCCGCCATGTCGGTGGATTGAAGAATATGGCCAATCGCGACGAAATGGGGAACCGTGAGACGTATGCGTCTTTTTTGTGAACCGCTGTCCAGAATTTCGTCGACTTTCCCGTGGCCGGTTCCCGCGGACGCAATCACGACGTGATCGCTTGCAAAAAAATCCGCTGGAGAAATCTTTCGCTTGTCCAGTGCATGGTTTTTGCGAAACACACAAACGTATTGCTGAGAGAACAGGCGCTGCTGGAAAAATCCGGCCTTCAATTGGGGTAACAGCCCGATCGCCAGATCGACGTGTCCCGCCTCCATGGCATCTTTGAGGTTGACGGTGGTATTGCGCACCGTGCTGATGGAAATCCCGGGCGCCACTTTCTGGATCTTCTCCATCAAGAGAGGCAGGAAGTAGATTTCGCCGATGTCGGTCATCCCGACGGTGAAGCTCCGTTTACTGCTGGCGGGGTCGAATGAGTTCTTGACGTTGATCGCGCCGTGGATCATGCCTAGTGCATAACCTATCGATTCGGCCAATTGGTCCGCAAAGGGCGTGGGCTGCATGCCGCTCGACGTGCGCAGAAAAAGTTCGTCCCCAAACAGCTTGCGCAGGCGCGCCAGGGCGTTGCTGACGGCGGGCTGTCCCAGGCCGAGGTTCTCCGCCACCTTGGAGACTTTTCTTTCGGTCAGCAGCTGGTTAAAGATCACCAGCAGGTTCAGGTCTATGTCCTTGAGTTCCATTTTCGGCCTCTAGTGCTTGGTGGTTTGGTCGTGGCGGATAGTATTGATTCAAATGATATAGAACATTAACGCCATTGTATTGACTGATTTTGGTGGGTCTCTGATCATGCCCTCATTGCAGCTGCTGGTCCTGATTGCCGCTGCCCACGAGACACACCAGATCAAGCACGATGGAAATTTTTGTCCGCCCTCTCCAGCGTACGCTGAGCGTTAGCGCAGGGGTGAACTTGCTCGACGCCCTGCGCGCCAACGACGTGCCGGTGTCCTACAGCTGCCTGGCCGGGCGTTGCGGCACCTGCCGCTGCAAGCTCGTCGAAGGGCAAGTACTCGCCTCGGGCGGGGAAGCGCAGCGGCCGGTGGCGGCTGGTGACCAGTACGTATTGGCCTGCCAGACCTTTCTGACGGAATCCTGCATTGTCGAGATCCCCGAGCCCGACGAGGTCGTTGTCCATACGGCAAAAATCGTCAAGGCCACCGTCGTTGCGGTGGAGGACCAGACCCACGACATCAAACGCCTGCGGCTGAAACCGGCCAAGCCCATCGAGTTTTCACCGGGACAGTACGCCCAGCTCCAGTTCACGCCCGAGCACATCCGGCCTTACTCCATGGCGGGCTTGTGTGCCGACGGCGAGCTGGAGTTCCACGTGCGCCTGGTCGCCGAGGGCCGCGTCACAGGCTACATCGCCAATACGCTGAAGGTCGGCGACGCGGTGCGCGTCAGCGGTCCGCTGGGTTCGGCCTACCTGCGCCGCAAGCATGAAGGGCCGATGCTCTGCGTGGCCGGCGGTACAGGCCTGGCGCCGATTCTGTCCATCATCCGCGGCGTCATTGCCGAAGGCATGCGCAACAGCATCCACCTGTATTTCGGCGTTCGCTCCGAACGCGACATCTATGGCCGCGAATGGCTGGCGGAGCTTCAGCGCCAGCATCCGCAACTGAAGGTGCACCTCGTGCTGGCATCCGGCCAGGCGCCCGGCTGCCGCACGGGCCTGGTCACCGAAGCCATTGCCCAGGACTGGCCGGGCCTTGGCGGCTTCCGTGCCTATCTCTGCGGCGCGCCCCCCATGGTTGAGGCCACCAGCCTGCTGGTGCGCCAGATGGGCGTGCTGCCCGAACAAATCTATGCCGACGCGTTTTACGCCAGCGGCACTTGAGCGACCAGACTGAACAGACCGATCAACAGGAACCCCCATGAACAGCAGAAATAATGGCCTTGAATCCCAGCTGAGCCGCAAGGACTACTACGAGCGCATCGGCGCGGACAACATGACGCCTTTGTGGGAAGTGCTGGGCGCGCTGGTGCCGCACTCGCCGAAGTCGCCCGCGGTCGCGCATCTGTGGAAGTACGCCGACGTGCGCGAACGGGTCATGGAGGCGGGCACGCTGATCAGCGCGGCTGAGGCTGAACGCCGCGTGCTGATTCTGGAAAACCCCGGGCTGCGCGGCCAATCCTGCATCACACAGTCGCTGTATGCCGGCCTGCAGCTCATCATGCCGGGGGAGGTGGCGCCGGCGCACCGCCACACCCAGTCCGCGCTGCGGCTGGTGCTGGACGGTGAAGGCGCCTACACGGCGGTCGATGGCGAACGCACGACGATGCGCCGCGGCGACTTCATCATCACGCCGGCCTGGACCTGGCACGACCACGGCAACCCGGGTAATCAGCCGGTGGTGTGGCTCGACGGACTGGATATTCCCATCGTGCGTTTCCTTGATGCGGGATTCGCCGAGAAAAGCGACAGCAACTACCAGGCCGTCGTCCGGCCGGAGGGCGATGCGCTGGCGCGCTACGGCGCCAACATGGTGCCGGTCGATTTTTACCAGCAGCCTGCCGAGCCGACCAAAGTGTTTGTCTATCCCTGGGAGCGCACGCTGGCATCGTTGAAAGCCATCGCCGCGGGCAGCGAGCCCGACGCGCACTTCGGCCACAAGCAGCGTTACGTCAACCCGGCCACCGGCCGCTCGCCCATGCCGACGATAGCGGCGTTCTCCCAGCTGCTTCCAGCGGGCTTTGAGACACGGCCCTACCGCTGCACCGATGGCACGGTGTACGTGTGCCTCAGCGGCAAGGCCGAGGCGAGCATTGAAGGCAAGACCGTTCGCCTTGATGAAAACGACGTGATGGTGGTGCCGTCCTGGCACAGCCACCAATTTCGCGCCGGCCCGGATACCGTGCTCTTCAGCTATTCAGACCGCCCGGTGCAGCAGGCCCTCGGCCTGTGGCGCGAACACCGCGCCTGAAAGACTTTCAACTTTTCAACGGAACACCGTCACATGAACTACGCCATCGAACCCGCTGCCCCTCCCACGCTCGCCGTCGCGGGCATCCGCGAACGCTTTCCCGTCAACCGCATTTTCTGCGTGGGCCGCAACTACGCCGCGCATGCACGAGAAATGGGCAAGGACCCGGAGCGCGATCCGCCGTTCTTTTTCATGAAACCGGCCAACGCGGCCGTCGATGCGTCGTCGCCGGTCGGCATTCCTTATCCGCCGAAGACGAACAACTTCCACCACGAAATCGAACTCGTCGTCGCCATCGGCAAGGGTGGCCGCGACATCGCCGTGGCCGATGCGCTGGACCATGTCTACGGCTACGGCGTGGGGCTGGACATGACGCGCCGTGACCTGCAGCTCGAAGCGCGCGACAAGGGCCGGCCGTGGGAATTCGGCAAGTCCTTTTCGCTGTCGGCTCCCGTCGGCGCGCTGTCACGCGTGGCCGACGGCGGCCATGTCGCGCAAGGCGCCATCAGCGTCACCGTCAACGGCAGCGCGCGTCAATCGTCAGACGTTGCCAAGCTGATCTGGTCGGTCCCGGAATGCATCGCCTATCTTTCCGAATATGAAACGCTGGAGCCCGGCGACATCATCATGACCGGGACCCCCGAAGGCGTGAACGCCGTGCTTGCGGGTGACGTCATGCAAGGCGATATAGCCGGCCTGGCGGGCATCACGGTCACGGTGACCGCCTGAAGCACAGGCGCTGATTAACCGAAGCAAAAGGAGACAGCGATGACCGCATCGACCGCCCCAACAACCGCCCCAACAACAACCGGATCCACCGGGACCTTTCCCATCAAGATCCATTGGGAATCCGAAGGTACAAGCCGGATTCCCTTCATGGCGTACACCGACCCGGACCAGCACAAGAAAGAGCTTGAACGCTTTTTCTACAACAAACACTGGAACTACGTCGGCCTTGACGCCGAGATCCCCAACGCCGGCGACTTCAAGCGCACGGTGATCGGAGAGCGTTCGGTGATCATGGTGCGCGACACCGACGGCGGTGTCAGTGTTGTCGAAAACGTTTGTGCCCACCGCGGCATGCAGTTCTGCCGCGAACGCCATGGCAACAAAAAAGAGTTTGTGTGCCCTTATCACCAGTGGAGCTACACCTTGAAGGGCGACCTGCAGGGCGTGCCGTTCCGGCGCGGCGTGAAGCAGGACGGCAAGGTCAACGGGGGTATGCCGGCAGACTTCAAGACCACCGACCACGGCCTCAACAAGCTGAAGGTCGCCACGCGCGGCGGCGTGGTATTTGCCAGCTTCGACCACGGCATCGAATCCCTTGAAGACTTTCTTGGACCGGTGATCCTCGGTTATTTCGATCGTCTCTTTGACGGCCGGAAGCTGAAGATCCTGGGCTACAACCGCCAGCGCATCCCGGGAAACTGGAAGCTGATGCAGGAGAACATCAAGGACCCCTACCACCCCGGCCTGCTGCACACCTGGTTTGTCACCTTCGGCCTCTGGCGCGCAGACAACAAGTCCGAACTCAAAATGGATGCGCGCCACCGCCATGCCGCGATGATCTCCACGCGCGGGCAGTCGGGCAAGGCGGACCAGGTCACCCAGGTGTCCAGCTTCAAAGAGAGCATGGAACTCAACGATCCGCGCTTTCTGGACATCGTGCCCGAGCCTTGGTGGGGCGGCCCGACGGCGGTGATGATGACGCTGTTTCCCAGCGTCATCCTGCAGCAACAGGTCAACAGCGTCTCGACGCGCCACATCCAGCCCGACGGCAACGGTTCCTTCGATTTCGTCTGGACGCACTTTGGCTTTGAGGACGACACGCCAGAGATGACGCAGCGCCGGCTGCGCCAGGCCAACCTGTTCGGCCCGGCCGGCTTTGTGTCGGCTGACGATGGCGAGGTGATTGAGTTCTCGCAGCAGGGTTTCGAGCAGAAGCCTTACCACCGCACCCTGGCCGAACTCGGCGGGCGCACGGCCGAGGACACCGACCACATGGTCACGGAAACATTGATACGCGGCATGTACCAATACTGGCGCGAAGTGATGGAGGCTGATGTATGACCACAGCCGTAGCCGTCAATTTCGAAGACTATCTGCAAATCGCGCAGCTGTATGCCGATTACGCGCAGGCGGTCGATTCAGGTAACTGGGATTTGTGGCCCGGGTTCTTCACCGAGGACTGCCTCTACAAGCTGACCCCGCGGGAAAACCACGAACGCGGTTTTCCGCTGGCAACCCTGCTTTTTGAAAGCAAGGGCATGCTGAAAGACCGTGTCTATGGCATCCGCGAGACCTTGTTCCATGACCCCTACTACCAGCGCCACGTCGTCGGTGCGCCGCTGATTCGCGCGGCCGGCGGCAATCGCTTTGAGTCGGAGGCCAACTACGCGGTCTTTCGCACCAAGCTGTCACAAGAGTCGACGGTCTTCAATGTCGGCCGCTACATCGACGTGATCGTGCGTACCCCCGAAGGCCTGAAGTTCGCTTCGCGGCTGTGCGTATACGACAGCGAAATGATCCCCAATTCCATCATTTACCCCATCTAAATCATGAGCAATTCAAACTGGACGGACGCCACCGAAGAAGCCGGTGTTCCCGAAGACGACGTGATCGGCCTGCAGGTCGGCGGCCGCGACATCGCTCTCTACAAGGTCGAGGGCAGTATTTTCGCCACCGACAACATCTGTACTCACGGCCATGCCCGCCTGTGCGACGGCTTTCTTGACGGCTATGAAATTGAATGTCCGCTGCACCAGGGCAAGTTCGACGTGCGCAACGGCCGCGGCACCTGCGCGCCGATCACGCAGGACGTTCGCAGCTACCCCGTGCGCATCGAGGGCGGGCGCGTCTTCGTGCAAATTTCCGACTGAACCCGCAGCCCTTCACCCTTTTCAGCCTTTCATTACCCCACACAGAGGAGACAACCCACCATGAACACAACTTCCAAGACGCCCTCCAAGACAGCTTTTCGCCGCAGCGCACTGATCGCCGCGGCCGGGCTCGCCCTGGCCGGCGCCAGCCAGATCACCGCCGCCGCCACCATCGGCTTCATGGCCCCCCTGTCCGGCCCGCAGGCCATCGTCGGCCAGGACCAGGTCGACGGCTTCATGCTGGCGGTCGAGCAATTGGGCGGCAAGCTAGGCGGCCAGGCCGCCACGGTGCTGAAGGAAGACGACCAGCTCAAGCCTGAGATCGGCAGCCAGATCGTGCGCAAGTTCATCGACAAGGACAAGGTCGATGCCATCGTGGGCCTGAGCTTTTCCAATGTGCTGATGGCCAGCCTGCCGCGCATCGCCGAGTCGGGCACCGTGGCCATCGCCACGAATGCCGGCCCGTCGCCGCTGGCCGGCGCGGGTTGCAAGGCCAATGTGTTTTCCGCCGCGTGGCAGAACGACGGCGCGGCCGAAGCCATGGGCAAGCTGGCCCAGGACAAGGGCCTGAAAAAGGTCTACCTGATGGCGCCCAACTACCAGGCCGGCAAAGACATGCTGGCCGGCTTCAAGCGCTACTTCAAGGGCCAGGTCGTGGACGAGGTCTACACGCAGGTGAACCAGCCTGACTATTCCGCCGAGCTGGCGCAACTGCAGGCTGCCGCACCCGATGCGGTGTTTGTGTTCTACCCGGGTGGCATGGGCGTCAATTTCATCAAACAGATGAGCCAGGCCGGCCTGATGGCCAAAGTGCCGCTGTATTCCGTCTTCACCGTCGATGGCACAACCCTGCCGGGCCTGCGCGACGCGGCCCTTGGCAGCGTCAGCGGCGCGATGTGGGACGCGGCGCTGGACACGCCGGAGAACAAGAAGTTCGTTGCCGACTTCGAACGCAAATACAAACGCACGCCCAGCGCGTACGCGGCGACGGCCTACGACGCGGCCAACATCCTGAATATCGCCCTGGGCAAGGCCAAGGCCGGCGATGCCAAGGCACTCGCCGTAGCGGTCAAGGCGGCCGGCAGCGAGTTCAAGTCGGTACGCGGCACATTCGCGTTCAACAACAACAACCTGCCGGTGCAGAACTACTACGCGTTCGAAGCCGTCAAGAGCGGCGGCAACGTCGTCGGAAAGCTCATCGCAACCCCGTTGCCCAAGCAGAGCGATGCCTACCATGCGCAGTGCGCGCTGAAGTGACATGAACGGCACGATAGTTTTCGCGCAGCTGCTCAACGGCCTGCAGTACGGCGTCCTGTTGTTTTTACTGGCGGCAGGCCTGACGCTGGTCTTCGGCATCATGAGCTTCGTCAACCTGGCGCACGGCTCGCTGTACATGATGGGCGCGTACTTCGCGGCCACGGCCTTCCAGTACACCGGCTCCTTCGGGCTGGCCTTGCTGGCGGCGATGCTGGGCTCGCTGCTGCTGGGCCTGGCGCTGGAGTTCGTCGCGGTCGCACGCCTCTACCGGCGCGACCATCTTGACCATGTGCTGGCCACCTTCGGCCTTGTCTTGTTCTTCAATGAACTGGTGCGCATCATCTGGGGCCCGCAGCCGGTATTTTTGCAAGTGCCGGAGTTCCTGAGCGGCGCCATCCCTATCGCCGGCTTCAGCTACCCGGCCTACCGCTTCGCCATCATCGTCGTCGGGCTGGTGGTTGCAGTGGGTTCCTGGCTGCTGATCAACAAGACCCGCGTGGGCATGCTGATCCGGGCCGGTGCGGTGAACCCCGCGATGGTCGCCGCGCTCGGCGTGAATATCCGCCTGCTCAACGCCATGCTGTTCGCGGTCGGCGCCATGCTCGCGGGCCTGGCCGGCGCGATGGCCGGGCCTATCCTGTCGGTGCAGTCCGGCATGGGCGAGTCGGTACTCATCACGACGCTGGTCGTCATCGTGATTGGCGGCATCGGTTCGGTCACCGGCGCCTTCCATGCCGCGCTGATCGTCGGCATCGTCGACACCCTGGGCCGCGCATTTTTGCCCTTCCTGCTGCGGCAGGTCACCGAGCGCTCGCTCGCCGACGCCGCCGGCCCGGCGCTGGCCTCCATGCTGGTCTACCTGCTGATGGCGGTGGTGCTGGCCTGGCGCCCGCAAGGCCTCTTTCCCGCCAACAGGTGAAACCATGACCCCACTTCTTTCACGCCCCAGCGCCTGGGTTTCCTTGCTGGTCCTGCTGTTGCTGGCGACCGTGCCCTTCGTCGCACAGGCCACCGGCCAGCCGTTTTATGTCGCCTTCTTCGCGCGCATCATCATCTACGCGATTGCCGCCTGCGCGCTGAACATGGCGCTGGGTTACGGCGGGCTGGTGAGCTTCGGCCATTCGCTGTTTCTTGGCCTGGGAGGGTATGCCGTCGGCCTGGCTTCTTTTCATGGCATCGGCAACGGCTGGGTGCACCTCGCGCTGTGCCTGGGCGTGTGCGGCCTGGTCGCGCTGGTCACGGGCGCCATCAGCTTGCGCACCAGCGGCATCGCTTTCATCATGATCACGCTGGCCTTCGCGCAGATGGGCTACTTCCTGTTCGTGAGCTTGAAGAACTATGGCGGCGATGACGGAATGTCCATCGCCCAGCCCAGCCGTTTCGGCCCGCTCGACCTGTCATCCGCGACCAGCGTCTACGTTGTGGCCTTCGTGGTCCTGGTCCTGTCGATCTGGTGGCTGGCCAGGCTGCGCGTCGCGCCCTTCGGCATGGTGATCCGCGGCGCCAGGCAGAACACGCGCCGCGTCAATGCCGCCGGCATCCCGGTGCTGCGCTACCAGTTGCTGGCCTATGTGATGTCGGGCATGTTGTGCGGTGTGGCTGGCCTGCTGCTGGCCAACCTCAATGCCTTCGCCTCGCCCAGCACGCTGGCCTGGTCGGTGTCGGGCGAGCTGATCGTCATCGTGGTGATCGGCGGCCTGGGCACGGTGTTCGGCCCCCTGATGGGTGCGCTGGTTTTCCTCGGCCTGGAAGAAATCCTGAAAGGATTGACCGAACACTGGATGGTCATCTTCGGCCCCTTCATCGTCATCATCACACTCCTGGGGAACCGCGGCATCATCGGGCTGCTGCAGCGCTTTGATTCCCGGGAAAAGCTGGCCCTAAAAGCCGCTCCATCGGTCGTTGCGACGGATGCCGCGCAAGGAGCCCTGTAATGGCCAGCGTACTTCGCACTGAATCGCTCACCAAACGCTACGGCGCGCTGCTGGTCACCGACGCGGTGTCGCTCGACATCGGCGAGGGAGAACTGCACGCCATCATCGGTCCCAACGGCGCCGGCAAGACCACGCTGATCAACCAGCTGTCAGGCGAGCTGGCACCGAACAGCGGCCGCGTCTGGTTCAACGGCGCGGATGTGTCCGCTTTGCCTATCCATGAACGCGCCAGGCGCGGTTTGTTGCGCTCGTACCAGATCACCTCGATCTTTGAGGACTTCAGCGTGCTGGAGAACGCCACGTTCGCGGCGCTTGGCTCACGCCAGCATGCCTTCAAGTTCTGGATGCCGATGCTGGCAAGCAAGGGTGCACGCAAGTTCGCCGAAGAGGCGCTGGCAGCCACCGGCCTCGCGCATCGATGCAATGTGTCGGCCGGCGACCTGGGTTACGGTGAGCGCAGGCAACTGGAGCTGGCCATGAGCCTGGCCGCCGGGCCGAAGTTCCTGCTACTGGACGAACCCATGGCCGGCATGAGTGTTCAGGAATCCGCCGCCGTCATCGCGCTGCTGAAAAGTCTGAAACGGCTCTACACCATCCTGCTGGTCGAGCACGACATGGATGCGGTGTTTGCGCTGGCAGACCGCATCAGCGTGCTGGTCTACGGCAAGATCTTGTTCACCGGCACGCCTGAGGAAATCCGCAACCACCCGGAAGTGCGGGCGGTCTACCTCGGTGAAGAAGCTCAAGCGTGAAGCGGACAAGGAAAAAATCATGACACCATTTTTATCCGTCCAAGGCCTGCAGGCTTCCTACGGCCACGCGCAGGCGCTGTTTGACATCTCGTTCGACGTCGGCCCAGGTGAGGTGGTCACCCTGCTGGGGCGCAACGGCATGGGCCGCTCCACCACCGTCAAATGTTTGTTCGGCATGCTGCCCGTGGCCTCCGGTAGCGTGTCGGTGGCCGGTGCCCGTGTAGACCGTTTACCTTCGCACCGCATCGCGCGCCAGGGCCTGGCGCTGGTGCCCGAAGGCCGGCAAGTGTTTCCCAACCTGACGGTCGAGGAAAACCTGGTGGCGACCGCCCGGGACGACAAAAAGAGCCATGGAAAAACCTGGGACCTGGGTCGTGTCTATGCCTTTTTCCCACGGTTGAAAGAACGTCGCGCTAATCTGGGATCACAGCTGTCGGGGGGCGAGCAGCAGATGCTGGCCATCGGCCGCGCGCTGATGACCAACCCGCGGCTGCTGGTGCTCGACGAAGCCACAGAGGGTCTGGCCCCTGTGATTCGAAACGAAATCTGGCGCGCCCTTGCTGACCTGAAGAAGGAGGGCTTGTCGCAGATCGTCATCGATAAAAACGTGAAAGCGCTGATGGGCCTGGCAGACCGGCACTTTGTGATTGAAAAAGGCCGCGTCGTCTGGCAAGGCAGCTCGGATGAATTGCGCGGGCAGCCTGGAATCGTTCACCAATACCTGGGCGTCTGAATCGACCTGTGAAGGACCTTGGCGCAAGTTCGGCGACCGAACTTATTGCTTGAGGGCTGCGTTCGGCCAGCGTAGTACGACATCTCGGGGTTTAACCCATTTGAATTACTTTGCATTGATGATGTACTGGCCAAAGTAATAAAGGAGACAACATGGCTCTCAATTTTATGCACCTCAGGACCACCATGGCTGCACTTGGGATCCTGGTCTTGCCGATGTCCAGCCACGCCATCGAGCTTGTCTTCGGGCAGGTCGCTTCGCAGACCAATCCGACATCGGCCGCGAACGCCAAAGGCATGGCGGCGGGTATCCAGGCCTATTTCGACAAAGTCAATGCGGGCAGCACCCTGCAGGGCAACAAGCTCAAACTGGTCACGCTGGATGACAGCCTGCAAGCCCCAAAGATGCTTGAGCTGACCCAGCAACTCATCGGCGATCCGGCGGTGGTGGGGCTGTTGGGCTTTCTCAACAGCGGCGGACTCGCCGAAATCGCCAAGCAGGACTTGCCGGGCAAGAACGGCATCGCGCTGATTGCGCCGCTGCAGGGCGATAAAAATGTGGTTTCCGCCAGCAATGTGTTCCCTCTGCGCAGCGGCTATGCGGATGAAGTGGGCAGCCTGCTCAAGGAAGCCAAGACTTGGGGCAAGGACTCGCTGGCCATCGTCAATATGAGCGTCGCCTTCGGCCCGCCCCTGGCGCAGTTGACGACCCAGCTCAGCGGGCCGCAGGGCGTCAAAATCGTGACGCAGCAGGTGCTTGACGCCGCGCCCGACAAGCTGGATGCGAGTGTTCGCGCAGCCGCCGCCGCCATCACGGAGACCCGCCCCAAGGGCATTATTCTGCTGGCCGCGGGCAAGCCTGCATTTGAATTCGTCAAGGCTGTCCGCGACGTCCCTGGGGGGACGGTGCAGATCTACGGCCTGTCGGTGCTGCTGCACGACGGCTTGGTCAATGCCGTCGGCAAGGACAAGGCACGCGGCATCGTGTTGAGCCAGGCGGTGCCGTTCCCCTTTGTTCCTTCCAAGCCGGTCATCACCGAATATCAAGCTGACATGAAGAAGTACGCACCGGGCGAGGCCCTGTCTTTCTCAAGCCTCGAAGGCTATATGGGCGCCAAGATCGCCGTGGAAGCCGTCCGGCGTGCGGGCAAGACGCCGACCCGCGCCGGCGTGTTGCAAGCCTTGTCCAGCCTGGGCGAATACAACCTTGGGGGTGTCTTTGTCAACTACACAGCCAACCAGCGGACCGGTTGGGGTGGGGTGGATCTCTCCATCGTGAATTCCAACGGCAACCTTCAAAAATAACTTCGAAAATTGTGATCGCTGATTCGATGGAAAACTGGAGTGAACCCTTTGGACTGGACCACGGGGACGAACGCAAAGTTGACCCGCCGGCCCTGGCTTGCCTCGCCAGCAGATAACGCACATGGCCGCCAAGGATGCGGTTTTCGGCAAGTTCAGAAGGAAAACCAGCGAGCCACAGGCCGGGATTTATCCGCCCTGATACGCCTTCGGTGAATCAGGTTGCGCAAGTGCCTGAATGGAGCGCTGCCACCAACCCACGTCGTGCCAGGCGTTCAACTTGTAGCCGACCTTTCGGTAGATCCCGAGCGGCTCAAACCCCATCGATTCGTGGAGCGCCACACTCGCAACGTTCGGAAGAGCGATACCGGCAAAGGCTTGCGCGTAACCCAGTGTCTTCAGCTCCTCCAGCAGCGATGTGTAAAGCTGTTTGCCGATGCCTTGGCCGCGGGCGTCACGGCGTACATAGGCCGTCACGTCCACGGACCACTGATAGGCGGCCCGTTCGCGATGCTTGCTGGCATAGACATAGCCGCTGACCTGGCCTGAAGCATCAAGACTCACCAGCCAGGGAAAGCGCTGCAGCGTGGTCGCTATGCGCATCCCCATTTCGTCGACCGTTGGCGGCTCCAGTTCGAACGAAATGGCTGTCTCGCGCACGATCGGGGCGTAGATCGCGGCAATGGCGGGGGCGTCATCTGTCGTAGCGGTACGGATATTCATGGTTAAACGCGCGTGGGTAAAGGAGTTGCCGAAGTTTTCTCGTCGGCATTTTGGCAGGAGCAGCAGCCTTCCAGATGCACAGGCCCCAAGGGTTGCGGAAATCCACAAGGCGCCCACTTCCCGGTGACCGAGGAAAACGCCAAAAAACCACCGACGTTCGGCGCAACGAGTCGACCGGCCGCATTCGCTGCGAAACGGCTACCAGGTCGCAGATGCCCGACCTAACGAAGCCCTGCTGCATTGGCTCGTGCCAACGGCTTCACGTGAGCTCGCAAGTGACTGCAGATCTTGTTCAGATCGCTTTCAGGGTCACGGTTACCACGCGACAAGACCAGATCGGTTTGCACCACCATCTCCTCAAAGCGCGGGTTAGAGGCAAGGTACGCCAGAATCAGCCTGGCCAGGACCCACGCCCTGGGTTGACCGCCGCCCGAACTTCGCGTTGATGCCACGCGGCCGGAGCCCTCGTTCGCTCGGGAGGCGGCTTGGTGCTGATGGTTCCCGAGGTCCAGTCCGAGGGGTTCGCTCCAATGCTCACACCAGACTGCGCGCCTTGCTGGGCGGATGCCCGATGACACGCTTGAATGCCCGGCTGAAGGAAGCCTCGGAGTCGAAACCCAGCCGGTCGGCGGCCGTGGTGACGCGCATGCCGTCCTGCGCGATCCAGCTGCGGGCCTGGAACATGCGGATGCGGGCGACATACCGGGCAGGGCTTTCGCCCACCGATTCCTTGAAGGCCTGGGCAAAACGCGATCGTGACGCGCCCATGATGCTGGCCAGCGCCGGCACGCTCCAGTCCTGCTCCGGTGAGGCGTGGATGGCGGCCAGCACCTTGCCCACGCCGGGTGAGCGCAGCGCCGCAATCCAGCCCGTCGAGTTGCTGCAGGCGCATTCCACCCAGGCGCGGATGATGGTCGCGGCCAGCACGTCGGCCATGCGCGCCAGGATCCCGCAAGCGCCTATGCGGTTGAGCGAGGCTTCGCGCTCCATCGCCTCCAGCAGCATGGGCACGCCCGGGTCGCGCTGGGCCAGCTCGCTGGCGCGTATCACCTCCGGCATCATGGCCAGCAAGGGGTGCAGAGGGTCGAGGTTAAAGGTCATGCTGCCGCAGAACATGGTGTGGGACGGTGTTTGCGCCGCGGGCGTTGCATCGCGCAGCAGGTAGATGTCGTCCGCCAGCCGCTGGCGGTCAAAGCTCGCGAGGTCCAGCGGCGGCACCTCGGGTGAACTGGCCAGGGTATGGGCCGTGCCGCGCGGCAGAAGCACCGCGTCACCGGCCTTCAATTCCATCCACCCGGACTGCGGCGTGTGCATCCAGCAGTCTCCGCTGACAACGAAGTGAAAGCGCGCGGCGGGCTGCGCGTCAAAGGAAATGGCCCAGGGCGCTTGCACGAGGCAGCGGCCGTATTCCACGCCCTCCAGGCGCAGGCCCAGCAGCACCTGGGTGAGCGGGTCGGGCCCGGCGGCGGGCAGACCGCCCTCTTCATGGGGAGGCTGGATGACGGGCGTGAAAGTTCTGGAGGAATCGTCAAGCATTTCGGCTCTTTCGCCATGGAAAGCTGTCGATGCTAGGCCTAAGCTGGCAACCCTGTCCTCAACAAGGCTTCCCGACAAGGCGCCCCAACAAGGCGCTCCAACAAGGCTTCACAACGCTTTCCAACAAGGATTCACGTTCATGTCATCACCTTCCTCTTCTGCCTCCATCGATCCGCTGGCCCCGGGCGAAAGCCCTGCCGGCAACCCGCCCGGCGAGGCCGCCCCGCTCTGGCCGGCGGTGGCTTCACTGTCCCTGGGCGTGTTCGGCCTGGTCACAGCCGAATTCCTGCCGGCCAGCCTGCTGACCGCCATGGCCGCCGACCTCCATGTCACGGCGGGCGCGGCGGGCCAGGCCGTCACGGCCACGGCGCTGGTGGGTGCGGTGGCCGCGCCCACCATCCCTTTGCTGACCGCGCGCTTCGACCGCAAGCGGGTGCTGCTGACGCTCACCGCACTTTTGCTGGTGTCCAACCTGCTGGCCGCGACAGCCGGCTCGCTCGCGGTGCTGCTGTTCGCGCGCGTGGTGCTGGGCATCGCGCTCGGCGGCTTCTGGTCGATGGCGGCCGCATTGGCCATGCGCCTCGTGCCCGACAGGCTTTTCCCGCGCGCGATGTCGCTGGTGTTGACCGGCGTTTCGATCGCCACGGTCTGCGCGGCCCCGGTCGGCGCGTGGATGGGCAGCCTCTGGGGATGGCGCAGCGCTTTTGTCGCGGCGGGCATTGTTGGCTTGCTGGCTTTCGCCGTGCAGCTGGCCGCCCTGCCTGCGCTGCCGCCGCGCGACCGCGCCAGCTTGCAGGGCCTGCGCGACCTGCTCGGGCGCGGGCCGGTGCGTGTTGCGCTGCTGGCCGTGCTGCTGGTCATTTCCGGCCACTTCGCGGGCTTCACCTATATACGCCCCGTGCTTGAAGATGTGACCAAGCTGTCCGTGGCGGCGATCTCGGCCGTGCTGCTGGGCTACGGTGTCGGTGGTTTCTTCGGCAACTTCGCGGGCGGCTGGCTGGCGGGCCGAAGTGAGCGCTACGCCATCGTGGCCGGTAGCGCGATGATTGCGCTGCTCGCCGGTGCGCTCCTCATCGGCGGAAGCTCCACCGCAGTCACCGCCGTGGCTGTCACGCTGTGGGGCTTTGCGTTCGGCGCATTCCCGGTCGGCTTCCAGACCTGGATCGTGCGCGCCGCACCCGACCAGGCGGAGGCCGCGGGCGGCTTGCTGGTGGCGGCCTTCCAGATCGCCATCGCCACGGGCGCCATCGCGGGCGGCCTGATGGTGGATTGGGCCGGGGCGCTGGGCGCACCCGCATTTGCCATGGTCGCCGTGGCCCTGGGCGGCCTGCTGGCATGGCGGCGCGGGCCCGGTCGCGCTTGATGCCATGAACCACCCATTGAGGCATCCATGACCACGCATCCCCAAGACCTGAACATCAACCGGCGCATCACCTTGGCGGCGCACCCGCACGGCCTTCCGGTGGCGTCCGACTTCAAGCTCGTGACCGGGCCCGTGCCGCGCCCGGGCGAAGGCGAAGTGCTCTTGCGAACGCAATTTCTCTCGCTGGACCCGTACATGCGCAACCTGATGGATCCCATCGGGCCCGGCTATGCGCCGCCTGTTCCGTTAGGCGGCACCATGCCCGGCGGCAGCGTCAGCCGCGTTGTGGAGTCCAGGCATGCTGCCTATCGCGCCGGTGATCTCGTGCTGGCCAACGCCGGCTGGCAGGACTACGCCGTGAGCGATGGGAAGGACCTGCTGGCCCTCGGCGACATGGCCCGCCCATCACTGGCGCTGGGCGCGCTCGGCATGCCGGGCTTCACCGCGCACGTCGGCCTGCTCGACATCGGCCAGCCAAGGCCGGGTGACACCGTTGTGGTCGCGGCGGCAACCGGTGCGGTGGGCGCCATGGTCGGCCAGATCGCAAAGCTCAAGGGCGCCCGCGTGGTCGGCATCGCCGGCGGCGCCGACAAGTGCCGGCATGCCGTCGACGACCTGGGTTTTGATGCCTGCATCGACAGGCACGCGCCGTCCTTCGCGCAAGGGCTTGCCGCCGCCTGCCCTGCGGGGATCGACGTCTATTTTGAGAACGTCGGCGGCGAGGTATTGCTGGCCGTGCTTCCCTTGCTCAATGTCGGCGCCCGTATGCCGGTGTGCGGCTTTGTCGCCCACTACAACGACACGGCGGGCGCGGCCGGCGCCAACCAGCTGCCGCAGCTCCTGGCTGCCATCCTGCAAAAGCGGGTGCATGTGCAGGGCTTCATCATTCTTGACCACTACGGCCCGCGCTTCGACGTGTTCCGCCGTGAAATGGAGGAGTGGGTCAAGAGTGGACGGGTCAAGGCGCAGGAGGACGTCGTGGACGGCCTTTTGAATGCGCCCGCTGCTTTGTCGGACCTGCTGCAGGGCCGGCACGCCGGCAAGGTTGTCGTGCGTACGCAGGCTTAGCGGTGTTTGGCGGCAATTGCCCAAGCGCGCCAGTCGCGGCGGCAAATCCCGAACGCCCTCAGCCCGCGAGCGCCATGCCCGCCACCTGGACAAACCAGCCGATACCCAGCGGCAGCACGGCGTCATTGAAGTCGTAGCTGGGGTGGTGCAAGGGCGGCGTGGCGCCGTCACGCGAAGCCGCGCCCTGGCCCAGCCAGAGGTAGGCGCCGGGCCTGGCTTCGAGCATGAAGGCAAAGTCTTCGGAGGTGAAGGCGGCCGAGGGCGCCATCGACGCTTTCAGGCCCGCGGCTTCGGCGGCGCGCAGGGCGAGCGCCGCTTCCTGCGGTGTGTTCACGGTGGCGGGGTAGTAGCGCACGTAGTCCACATCGATCCCGGTGCCCGTGGCCTGGCCCAGGCCCTGGGCGATCTGCCGGATGGCGGCTTCTATGGTGTCCTGCACGCCGGCATCAAAGCTGCGCACCGTGCCTGTGAGTTCGACGGCCGACGGCAGCACGTTGTGCGACTGCCCGCCGCTGATGCGCGTGACCGAGAGCACCGCGTTTTCGGTGGGCGGTATGCGGCGCGAGGTGATGGTGTGCAATTGCGTCACCAGCTCGCTCGCGGCCAGCACCGCGTCGGGCGTGCGGTGCGGCTGGGCCGCGTGGCCGCCCCGGCCCCGGACCACGATGTCGAAGCGGTCCGCCGCCGCCATGATGGCACCGGGCCGCGTCTGGGCCGTGCCGGCGGGCAGCTCCGGCCAGTTGTGCAGGGCGTAAACCGTGTCGCAGTGGAAGCGCTCGAACAGGCCGTCCTGCACCATGGCGCGCGCGCCGCCGCGGCCTTCCTCGGCGGGCTGGAAGATGAAGTTGACGGTGCCGTCGAAACGGCGTGTGCGCGCCAGGTGGCGCGCCGCCCCCAGCAGCATGGCGGTGTGGCCGTCGTGCCCGCAGCCGTGGTGCACGCCCGGGAAGCGGCTGACGTAAGGCCGCTCGCCTTGTTCAAGAATCGGCAGCGCATCCATGTCGGCGCGCAGGCCCACGCTGCGCTGCCCGTTGCCGGCGCGCAGCACGCCGACCACACCGGTGCCGCCTATGCCTTCATGCACCTCCAGCCCCAGGTCGCGCAGGGCGGCGGCGACGATGGCGGCGGTGCGGTGTTCCTTGAAGGCCAGCTCGGGGTGGGCGTGCAGGTCGCGCCGCAGTGCCACCAGGTCGGGCACCAGGTCCGCGATCTCCTGCGCGATGGTGGGGCTCATCATGCCGTTCGCTGCCGGCCGGCGGTGGTCGTGGCGGTGCTGGAGTACTGCCCCGGCGTCATGCCGAAGGTGGTCTTGAAGTGGCGCGACAGATGGCTTTGGTCGTAAAAGCCCGCCTCGCTGGCCGCGCTGGCGACCGGCATCCCCTGGCGGATCAGGGCCTGGGCGCGCGCCAGGCGCAGCCGGCAGATGTAGCGATGCGGTGAAACACCCACCTGCTCGCGGAACACGGTGGCGAAGCGCCAGATGCTCAGCCCGGCCAGGTCGGCCAGCTCCGACAGCGACAGCGCCTGGTTCAGGTTCTCATGGATGTGCCGCTGCACACGCTGGATCGCTGCCGCCGAACGGGCGGGCGCCGGGATGCGGGGAGGAGGGTTCATGCTGCAAGCGTAGGCCAGCCCCACCGGAGATGGCACCGGATACGGGCGCCGGTGCAGCAGCAAATGTTGAATCGGAGCACAGGGCAGCAAAAGCTGCGGCCCGCGGCCCGCAACCTGCCGGCTTAAAACTTATGCATCAAGCGTGCGGCTGCATCAGCTGCTCGATGGGGTAGTAGTTCTTGACGAAGGGCGTTTTGATCACGATGTAGCTGAAGTATTTTTCGATGCCGATGTTGGCTTCCAGCAGGCCCTCGACGATCTCCTGGTAATGGTTCACGCCGCGCGTGACGAACTTCAGCAGGTAGTCGTAGCCGCCGCTGACCAGGTGGCATTCCACAATCTCGTCGATGGGACGTATGCTCATCTCGAACTTGACGAAGTCCTCGCGCTTGTGGTCCTGCAGCGTGACTTCGGTGAACACCAGCAGCGTGTCGCCCAGCTTCTCCAGCCGGATCTGCGCGCCGTAGCCGCCGATGTAGCCGGCCTGCTCCAGCCGCTTCACGCGCACCAGGCAGGGGCTGGGCGACAGGCCGACGGCGTCGGCGATTTCGACATTGGAGGCGCGCCCGTTTTTCTGCAAATGGCAGAGGATTCGCAGGTCGAGTCGGTCGAGTTTGGGATTGCCGGTAGAGGTATTCATCGTTAACCCCTTTTATGCAAGTTCCGCGCCCAAGTCAATCAGGTCAAGCCAGTGCGCGCCGCACTTCGGGCTGCTCAAGCACGGTGTCCAGTGTGCGGTTGAGTCGCGCGAACATTTCTTCAAATTCCGAGGGCGTGAAGCACAGGGCCGGCGCAAAACCCAGGATGCTGTCACCGAAAGCGCGGAAGATGAGGCCGTTTTCGTAGGCCGCCTTGGCGATGCGGTCGGGCAGCTGCAGCGCGGGGTCAAAGCGTGCCTTGGTGTATTTGTCGCTCACCAGTTCGAGTGCGCCCAGCAGGCCGCGCGAGCGTGCATCGCCCACCAGCGGATGGCGCAACATGGAGCGCAGCCCCGCTTCGAAGTGGGGCGCGACGCGCTGGCCGTTGGCGAGGATGCCGCCCTCTTCGTAAAGGCGTATCACTTCCAGCGCCACCGCGGCGCTGACGGGGTGCGCGGAGTAGGTGGCGCCGTGGCCCACCAGCGCACCTTCGGGCGTGCCGTCGGCGATGCCGGCGTACACGCGCTCCGACATCAGCAGCGCGCCCATGGGCGCGTAGCCGGAGGTCAAGCCCTTGGCCACCGTCATCAGGTCGGGCGATACACCCTCGGCGTCGCAGGCGAACATGGGGCCGGTGCGGCCGAAGCCGGTGATGACCTCGTCGGCCACGAAGAGGATGTCCAGCTCGCGGCAGGCCTGGTGCATGGCCTTGAGCCAGCCCGCGGGCGGCACGATCACGCCGCCCGATCCCTGGATGGGCTCGCAGAAGAAGGCCGCGACGTTCTCCGCACCCAGCGCGTTCACCTTCTCGCGCAATGAGGCCACCGATGCCGCGATCAGCGCCTGCGGGTCATTGCCCGCGGGGCTGCGGTAGAGGTAGGGCGAGGGGATGTAGTGCTGCTCGGGGCGCGGCAGGTCAAAGCCGCGGTGGAAGGCGGGCAGGGCCGTGAGGCCCGCGCCGGTGGACGATGAGCCGTGGTAACCGCGTTCCAGCGCAATGAAATGCTTCTTGGCCGGCCGGCCCGTGCTGTTGTAGTACTGCACGATAAGCCGCACGGCCGCGTCCACCGCCTCGGAGCCGCCGAGTGTGAGGTATACGTGCTTCAAGCCCGGCGGCGCGATCTCCACCAGCTTGGCGGCCAGGCGTATGGCCGGCTCGCTGGCGTAGCTGAAGTAGCCGGTGGCGTAGGGCAGCTCGCGCATCTGGCGCGCGGCGGCCTCCACCACGCTTTCGTGGCCGTAACCGATGTTGACGCACCACAGGCCCGCGAAGGCATCGAGCAGTTCGCGGCCGTCGGCGTCGCGCAGCCAGGCGCCCTTGCCGGAGCGCAGCACGGTGGCGCCGCGCTGCTCATGGCCGCGCCAGTTGGCCACAGGGTGGATCAGGTGCGCGCGGTCGAGCGCCACCAGCGAAGAATCGAGGGAAAGGGTTTTGGTGGACATCATGGGTACAAGCTTAGGCCTGAGTGCGCAGCGGGTGCTGCGGCATGCCCCCCGGCGCACGCACGACCATGCTGTTGTTCGCGCGCGGACGGTAGAAGATTCTGCGGCGCCCCGGGCCCGGGGCCCCAGGCCGGCGATCCAGGCTTTAGTAGCCGCGCGAGCGGTCCACCACACCTTCGAGCGGCAGGCCTGCCTCGTAGCGCCGCAGGTTGTCCAGCAGCGCTTCGCCCGCACTCCCGGCCTGGGTCGCGCTGGCAATGTGGGGCGTGAGCCAGATGCGCGGATGCTCCCAGAACGGATGGCCCTGCGTGGGAGGCTCCGGCTCGCACACATCCAGCACCGCGGCCGACAGCCGTCCGCTTTCCAGCGCGGCGAGCAGGTCGGCTTCCACCAGGTGGCCGCCGCGCGCGGCGTTGACCAGGCAGGCGCCTTCGGGCAGTGCGCCCAACACGCGCCGGCCCAGGATGCCGCGCGTTTCAGGCGTGAGCGGCAGCATGCACACCAGGATGTCGGTGCGGGCCAGGAACTCATCAAGCTCCGCCTCGCCGCTGTAGCAGCGCACGCCCGGTTCGTTGCGGCGCGAACGGTTCCAGCCCGCGCAGTCAAAGCCCAGCAGCCGCAATTGTGCAAGGGCCGCGCGCCCCAGCATGCCCATGCCCATCACGCCCACGCGCCGCGTGGAGGCCGGCCGCACGGGGTGATCCTTCCACTGGCTGCGCCGCTGCTGGTCGAGGTAGAGCGGCATATCGCGATGCAGCGACAGCACGGCCCAACTGACGTACTCGCACATGCAGGCCGTCAGCCCCGGCTCCACCATGCGCACGACGGTCAGCTCCGGCGGCAAGGCCGAAAAGTCGAACTGGTCCACGCCCGCCCCGACCGAGAACAGGATCTCCAGGCTGGGAAGCGTTTCAGCCAGGCGCGGCGGAGGCTCCCAGGCCGCGAGAAAGCGCACCTGATCCGGGTTCACCACCTCGGGCCAGGTCCAGAAGGGCAACTGCGGCATCCTGCGCGCGAACTGCTCTGCCCACACCGCCCCGCGCTGCGCGGGGCCCTTATATAAAAAAGCCATCGTCAGCCCATCGCTTGACTAACGAGCGCCCAGCCACCGAAGGCCGGCCCGCGCTCCAGCGGCCCGCCGCGCACCATGGTCGTCACCGTGTCCACGCGGGGCAGGCCCTGCGCCTCCAGCCATTCAGGCAGCCCGCTGGCGGCGTCAACGTCGATGCGCAGGAACTTGCCGGCATAGTGGCTGCACCAGTGGCCTATGAGTGCCTGCGCCCCCGCAAGATCGGGTGCCACCACGGGGCCGATAGCATGGCCGCGCCCGAAGCGCCGCACGACGGAAAAGCCGACCGCTTCGCCTCCGCTTGCCAGCACCACCGCCTCGCCGTCGGCCAGCAGTTTGCGCAGCATCGCTTCACGCGGCATGCCGGCGCTTCGCGCATCGAGCGCGGCCAGTGTCTTCGCGTCATTGCGGCCCAGCGGGCGCAGTCGCATGCCTTGCGGCAAGGCCACCAGCTGGGCCGGGGCCGCCAGGCCCTGGTGCTGCCGGACCTCGCCCGTGATCGCAAAGCCCATGCGTTCGTACAGGCCGCGGCCTTCGGGCGTGGCGTGCAGCAGCACGGTGCGCCCGTCCAGCCCGGTCATCACCGCGTGCATGAGGTGCTGGCCCACGCGCTGCCCCTGCATGCGCGGCGCCACCACCACCAGGCCCACCGTCGCGTGCTGTTTGCCCCACTGCCAGTGCACAGCCGTGCCCACCAGTTCACCGTCGCGCACCGCGGCCACGCCCTGGCCGTGCGCTACGGCGAACTGCCAGTCTTCCAGCCGGTGCGGCCACTGGAACTCGCGCGACAGCGCCTGCGCGGCTTCAAGGTCATTCGTCGTCAGGCGCCGTAACGACACCCCGTCGGGCAGGGCGCGGCCCACCGCCGCAAGTGCGGCCTGTGGATCAAATAGGTGGTCGGACATAGGGCTTTCCTTCAAAACTTCCGCTCGTCAATACATCGATACATCGATCGCGGTTTGGGGTGATGATGCTTGGCGGGGTGATTTGAGGCTTGTACGATCTTGGCGCCCGCCGCCGCCGCCCGCAGAACGGCACAAAGCGCCTCGTGCCCGCCGCAGTCCGGATGAATACTTTGCGCGTACCGCGCAGAACCGCAACAACTGCGGCGAAGGCTGCCTACGATTGCTTCCTGTATTGAAGCGATTGAAGCGATTGAAGCGATTGAATCGATTGAACCACCACTTTCATCACGCCACCACACCACCCACGAGGCAAACCATGATCTTCCGGCCCAAGTACATCACTTTCGACTGCTACGGCACGCTCACCTACTTTCGCATGCACGAAGTGGCCCACGGCATCGTCGGCGACCAGTTGCCCGCCGAGCGCATGCAGCAATTCATCAAGGACTTCAGCGCTTACCGGCTCGACGAGGTGATGGGCGACTGGAAGCCTTACGACCAGGTGCTGAAGTCTGCCTGGCAACGCGTGTGCAAGCGTCACGGCGTTCCCTACCGCGACGAAGACGGCCAGAAGTTCTACGACGCCGTGCCCACCTGGGGCCCGCACACCGACGTGCCCTTCTCGCTCACCCGCGTGGGCCAGAAGATCCCGCTGGTGATCCTGTCGAATGCGATGAACGATCAGATCCATTCCAACGTGCGCAAGCTCGAGGCGCCCTTCCACAAGGTGTACACCGCCCAGGACGCCGGCGCCTACAAGCCGCGCCTGCAGGCCTTCGAGTACATGCTCGACCAGCTCGGCTGCTCCCCCGACGACATCCTGCACGTGTCTTCCAGCCCGCGCTACGACCTGATGTCGGCCCAGGACATGGGCATCAAGAACAAGGTCTTCGTCAACCGCGGCCACGAACCCAAGCCCAGCGAGCTCTACAGCCACGCCGAGATCCGCGACATCAACGGCCTGCCCGCGCTGGTCGGCCTGTGACCTGAAAGGAAAAGACACTGTGAGCAACCTGACTTTTTTCAAGCTGGATGACCTGGGCGAGGGCCGCGAGAGCCTGCCGGTGCCCGAGAAGCTTTTGGCGGGCGATCCGCGCTTCACGAACTGGGACGTGGATCAGACCGCCGACGGCAAGCTGCGCACCGGCGTGTGGCAGACCACGCCCGGCACGCTGCGCTCCATCAAGGGCGGCGTCTGGGAGTTCTGCTACATCCTGTCGGGCGTCTCGGAGCTGGTCGAGGACGGCGGCAAAACCTACCGCGTGCAGGCCGGTGACGCCTTCGTGATGAAGCCCGATTGGGTGGGCGTGTGGCGCTGCATCGAGACCACGCGCAAAATCTGGACCATTTACGGCAGCGCATGAAGCTCGAATCCTTCTGGACCGATACCACCGCGCCCTTCGAGGGCCGCAGTGACGAGCTGCCCGCCAAGGCCGACGTGGTGGTTGTGGGCGGCGGCTTCACCGGCCTGTCGGCGGCCCGCAGGCTGGCCATGCGCGGCGCCCGCGTGGTGGTGCTGGAGGCATCGGTGGTAGCCGCGGAGGCCTCGGGCCGCAACGGCGGCCATGTGAACAACGGCCTGGCCGTGGACTATGCCACCGTCGCCGCGCGCGTGGGCGTTGAACGCGCCGCCGCCTGGTACCGTGCCTACGACGACGCGGTGGACACCGTGGAGCGCATCGTGCGCGAAGAGGAGATTGCCTGCGATTTCCATCGCCGCGGCAAGCTCAAGATCGCCGGGCGGCCTGCCCATTACGAGGCGCTGGCGCGCGGCTTCGAGCGCCTGCGCCGCGAAGCGGATTCCGAGGTCGAACTGGTGCCGCCGCAGCGCATCCACGAAGAGGTCGCTTGCGACCGGTTCGCCGGCGGCCTGCTGTTCAAGAAAAGCGCGCAGATGCACATGGGCCAGTTCGGCCGGGGCCTGGCGGAAGCAGCAGCCCGGCGCGGCGCGCTGATCTATGACCACGCGCCGGTGCAAAAGCTGCAGCGCCTGCACGGCCATGCCTACCGCGTGCACACGCCGCGCGGCACCGTGGACGCCGACCAGGTGCTGGTGGCCACCGGCGCCACGCGCCATGGCGCGTTCTCCAGCTTCTCTTACTGGCGGCGCCGCATTGTGCCCATCGGCAGCTTCATCATCGTGACCGAGCAGCTCGATCCCACCGTGTCGAAAGCGATGCTGCCGCAGCGCCGCACCTACACCACCACCGACACGCTGCACAACTACTTTCGCCTCACGCCCGACAACCGCCTGGTGTTCGGCGGGCGCGCGCGCTTTGCGCTGTCCAGCCCGCGCTCCGACGCCAAGAGCGGCCAGGTGCTGCGCGAGCAGATGGTGGCGATGTTCCCGCAACTGCGCGACGTGCGCATCGCCTACTGCTGGGGCGGCATTGTCGACATGACGCAGGACCGACTGCCCCATGCCGGCGAAACCGAGGGCCTGTATTACTCCATGGGCTACAGCGGCCATGGCACGCAGATGTCGGTGCACATGGGCGAGTGCATGGCCCGCGTGATGGCCGGCGACCTGGCGGCCAACCCCTGGCGCGACAACCCCTGGCCCGCCATCCCGGGCCATTTCGGCACACCCTGGTTCCTGCCCGCCGTAGGGCTGTACTACACGATCAAAAACAAGTTCGCCTGAGAGCTGCGCCCACCCCCGAAGCGCCTCCGGCGCCTCCCCCTCAGGGGGCGCACCCAGTGGCCCGGCAAAACCGGTTCCACGGGTGCCCTCGATAACACCCCTGGACTGCGTAAGCCGTGGGCGCTGCGCACCACGAGCCACTAAAAGGAGACATGCATGAACGACAACAACCTACTCATTCCAAGCCGGCGCGACGCGCTGGCCGTGCTGATGGCCGGCGGCATGCAGGCCACATTGGCGGGCGGCCTGGCCTCCGCGGTGGTGGCGGCGCAAGCGGCAGCGCCGCGCAAGGGCGGGCGCATCAAGGTGGCCGGCGCGGCTGCCTCACTCAACGACACGCTGGACCCGGCCAAGTTCTCCAACCATAGCGACTACATCCGTGGTTGCATGTTCTACAACGGGCTCACCTCACTGGATGGCAGCCTCACACCCCGGCCGGCGCTGGCTGAGGAATTCATCACCACGGACGCCAAAACCTGGGTGTTCAAGCTGCGCCAGGGGGTGACCTTTCATGACGGCAAACCCTTCACGCCGGCCGACGTGGTGTTCTCCATCATGCGCCACAAGAACCCGGCGACCGGCTCCAAGGTCAAGGCGCTGGCCGAGCAGATCGAAGAGGTCAAAGCCACCGGCCCGCATGAAGTGACCATACGCCTGGCGGCGCCCAATGCCGACCTGCCCGTGATCCTCGGCACCTGGAGTTTCCTCATCCTGCGCGACGGCGTCAGCGATGTGAACGCGCACATGTCGGGTGTAGGCACCGGTCCTTACAAGCTCAAGGACTTCAAGCCAGGCGTGCGCTCTGTGGCCGTGCGCAACGACCGTTACTGGAAGCCCGACCGCCCTTATCTGGACGAGATCGAGTACGTAGGTATAGGTGACGAGGCTGCGCGCGTCAACGCATTGCTGACCGGTGAGATCGACCTGACCATGGCGATCAAACCGCACTCGGTGGACCGCATCAAGGGCAGCAAAAAACACGCCATCTTCGAGACCAAGGCGGGCCTGTACACCGACCTCATCATGCGCCGTGACAGCGGGCCCGGCGCCAACCCGGATTTCGTGCTGGCGATGAAGCACTTGTTCAACCGCGAGCAGATGCTCACGTCCATCCTGCTGGGTTTTGGCGAGGTGGCCAACGACCAGCCCATACACCCTAGCGATCGTTTCTATTTCAAGGGGCTCAAGCAGCGGGCCTACGACCCCGAAAAAGCCAAGTGGCATGTGCAGAAGGCCAACCTCGGCAGCGCGGCCATCCCGGTGGTGGTGTCGCCCGCAGCCTCCAATTCGGCGGAGATGGCGCTGGTGATGCAGCAGGCGGCGGGCCAGATCGGGCTTAACCTGGAAGTGCGCCCTATGCCGGCCGACGGCTACTGGTCGCAGCACTGGATGAAGCACCCCGTGGGCTTTGGCAACATCAACGCGCGGCCGTCGGCCGATTTGATGTTCACGCAATTCTTCAAATCTGATGCGCCGACCAACGAGTCTGCCTGGAAAAACCCCAAATTTGACCAGCTGCTGCTGGCCGCGCGCGCGCAACCCGACCAGGCCAAGCGCGCCAACATGTATGCCGACATGCAGGTCATGATCCATGAAGACAGCGGCATCGGCATTCCCCTCTTCATGTCCAGCATTGACGGGCACAACAAAAAGCTCAAGGGCCTGTCGCCGATCCCACTGGGCGGCTTGATGGGCTACAACTTTGCCGAGAACGTCTGGCTCGACGCTTGATGAACAGGTGGAGGTCTGACGGTCGCGCTCACACCTTTGCCATCTGATGCCTGAGTCCTCGCGACTTCCGCTTCAGGGCCCGGGCGGCGAGCTGGCCCGGCTGATGCTGGCCCAGCTCTTCCTCAACGCCTGTTTCACAGGCACCCGCATGGCCGCGCCGCTGCAGGCGCTGCGCCTGGGCCATGGCGAGGCGGCCGTGGGCTTGCTGATCGCCCTGTTCGCACTGGCCCAGGTCTTTCTTGCGCTGCCCGCGGGCCGCTACTGCGAGCGCCATGGGCTGAAGCGGCCGATCGCGGCCGCGGTGGTGGTGGCCGTGACGGGCGGTGGGCTGGCGGCGGCGTGGCCGGTGTTCCCCGTGCTGTGCGTGGGCGCCTTCCTCACAGGCGGTGCGGGCGGGGTCGCGATCATTGCGATGCAGCGCCACATGGCGCGTGTTGCGAGCGGGCCGGCCGCACTGAGGCAGGCGTTTTCGTGGCTGGCGATCGGCCTGGCCTTGTCCAATTTCCTGGGCCCGGTCCTGGCCGGCGTGGTGATCGACAGCGCCGGCTTCCGTGCGGCCTTCCTGGCCATGGCCGCGCTGCCGCTGATCGGCTGGCTGTCGCTGCGAGGCGCGGCCGACCCCGTGCCTGCCGCGCCTGGCGGCACCGGCCGCAGCGCCGGCGCCTGGGACCTGTTGCGTGAGCCGGGCCTGCGCAGGCTGCTCATCGTCACGGGCCTGCTGTCGGCATGCTGGGATGTTCATACCTTCGTGGTGCCGGTGCTGGGGCACGAACGAGGCTTGCCCGCATCCGTCATCGGCGGCATCCTGGGCGCCTTCGGCATCGCCGCGGCGGCCGTGCGCCTGCTGACGCCGCTGGTGGCGGCGCAACTGCGCGAATGGGTGATCCTGTTCGGCGCGATGGTTGCCACGGCCGTCCTGTTCGGGGTGTATCCGCTGGTGCAGGCGCCGCTCGCCATGGGCGTGTGCTCGGCGCTGCTGGGTTTCAGCCTGGGCAGCACGCAACCCATGGTGATGAGCCTGCTGCACCAGCTGTCGCCCGAGAACCGCTACGGTGAAGCGGTCGCGGTACGGGTGATCGTGATCAACATATCGAGCGTGGGGATTCCCATGGTGTCGGGCCTGGCCGGCTCGCTGATCGGCGCGGCGGGCGTCTTCTGGGCCGCGGGGGTGATGGTCGGGATGGGTGCCCGGCTGGCGGTCGGGTTCAGGCCGCGGGCTTGAGGGGCGATCCTGAACAGATGGGACCAACGCGAGGAAACTAAATTGAGATCATTCAATCGCGATTATCGGAAACCCAAGCTGCGAAGCCATGCGTCGACCTGGGCGAATGCATCCTGTGCGATTTGTGCATTGGTCATCCCCTCTGTGGCGCCCGAATCGACCAGAAACTTTCGCACCGTCTGAGGCCCGAAGTCGTCGGGGTTGGTGAATTTGCCTGCAATGTTCTGGTAGGCAGTCTTGGCGGCACCGACATCGATTAGCGCACGGCAGGCATCTGCGAGAGCCTCAATGCCGTTGCCGTAATGCTTGACCGCATAGTAGATGTCGTAGGCGTCTTTGGGCTTGTCGCGCCCGACCAGGGCATAGCCCTTCATCACCAGGAGCGCCGGAATGTTGGCGATTCGCAGTTTCACGGTGTTATTGCGCCCGTCGGGCATCTGACCGCTAAGCTCGCGCTGTACAAAATTATGGGCGACCAAGTCGGCCCCGTCCGCGCGCTGCACCGCGAAGCCGGCGAGGATCGGCGGCTTGTTCTTGACGATCTTCGCGTTCTTTGGCATGAGGAAGTCGACGATCACGTTTATCGGCTCTCCCTCGTCCAGGCTCACCGCGCGAACCATTTGGAACGCACGCATCTGGCTTTCGCCGCGCCTGTAACCCGCACGTTCCAGAAGATCGACGAGGTTCGCGTACTCGCCGTCTCCCAGTGCTTCTGCATCGAGGCATAAGTCGACATCGATGGTCCCAATATGGGCGGGATCAGCATCGGGATAAAGAAGCCAGGGGACCGAGCCCCCGATGACGACGAACCGGTCGGTGTATGTCCCCAACACTTGTCCGAGCTCAATCAATACTGAGTAGACGGCGTGAGTTGCGCGATCGTCATATTGACCGGGCTCATTCACGCCGAAGCCCCTCAGGCTGCGAAGTCAACATGCGTCCCAATTTTTCTTTCAGAAGAAAGTCCGCAGCTTCGCGATCGCGATCGCCCATCGCCGATAGGTCAAGGTAGGTCTGCAGCAAGCCCGTTCCGCGAAGCGGTTCCGGGGTCAAGGCCATGCTGTCAAGTTGCATCATGTCGTCTTCTGGCTCGTAGATAAAAATATTCGCTCCCGACTCGGAGGGCGATAGCTGAAGGAATTCCTGGATGAGTTCGACTCCGTGTGAATCGGCGTAGAAGAACTCCCCGGCGACTCGAGCGAAAGGCGCCACTCGACGCGCAACCGAATGTCCCGCGAGCAACAAGGTGCTGAACGGCGTCGTAGCGGCCTTCATGAACAGGGTTTGAAGGTGGGTATCCAGCGCGCGGCTGTGGTGTAGCGTGTATCCCTGCGCAGCGAGGGCCGGCCGGTCCCGCTCTTCTCGCCAAGCCTCCAGCAGGGCCAGGGGCTTGACCACGCGAATGCCGGCGTTATCAGTGACAGCCCATTCACGGTCGATGAGCATCTCGCGAACTTTGCTCACTTGCGCCTGGCTCACGTGGGCGCGTGCGGCCACTTCGTTACCCTTGAGCGGCGCGCGTTCTGTGAGCAACACCTTCAGGATGCGGCCCGATTTCGGGCTGAAGATGGACTTTTGCTTTCGCTTGGTGTTAAACGGATTGACGTTCGCCTTCTCGACATCAACGTGAAGATGCGCGAAGCTCATAAAGCAATTGCCCGCAAGATCAAACCAGCCTTGATGTTGCTGGCGCAGGATGTTTCGCGACTCGGGTGAGATGTAGGGGGCAATCACAACGCCGTAACTTCCGGGCTGCAGCTTCATTCGCTCCGTCAAGATGAACGACGCTTCCCGGATGTACCGGGCCTCGCCGGACGCCTTGACCACGATTTGGATGAGTTGCGTGCCTTGGGGCGTGGTGATCCGCAACAGCGCGTCCGGCTCGCCGCGGCCCAACTCATCCATCACATCAATCTCGCTGACGACCGGCATCGCCTCAAGCAAATGCCTGAGCTGGTGGAGACCTTGTTCGAGCTTGGGAGGAGAGTTCACTGATTTACCGCCTGGTAAATATGGGGTTTTCAGTGAATTTTAGAGGTTTTTTCTCGAATTCATCCATCCGGTGAATTCAAATATTACCAAATAACTGTATTTATTCACAGCTCACGTTCAGCCCAACTGCGCCGCAATGAGATTGAGCGGATGCGTGCGCTTGCGCGATGACTGGCGCAGGACAATCCGGCTGGTGAACTTTCCGATCCCGATATCGTCCTGCAGCAGGCGCTCCATCAGTGCCTGGAAATGGGCGACGTTCGGCGCCACGATTTTGAGAAGGTAGTCGTAGCCGCCGCTGACGTTGTACCACTCGACGATTTCGCCGTGCTGGTCAATGGCCTGCTCGAACTTGCGGAAGTCCGGAGGCCGGTGGCTGCTGATCGTCACTTCGGAAAAAACCACCACGCAGTTGCCCAGCTTCTCCAGCGCGATGTCGGCGCCGTAGCCGCGAATCACGCCGATGTCCTGCAGCCTTTTCGTTCGCACCAGGCAGGGGCTCTGGCTGAGACCGACGGCTTCGGCCAGCTCGACGTTCGAGCAGCGCCCCTCGCGCTCCAGGTGCGCGAGGATTTTGAGGTCGAAGCGGTCCAGGGACATTGCGGCGGTCATGCGCGGATGGTAGCGCCGGATGCCGATAGCCGCTAGGCGGCCCGCGCTTCGGCCAGGGATTCGTCGAGCGCCTGGATGACGAGGCCGGCCTGCTCCGCCGACAGCACCAGGGGCGGACGGATCTTGAGCACGTTGTGCCCCATCGCGCAGGCGCTGATCAGCACGCCCTTGTCGCGCATGCGGTTGACCACCTGGCTCGTCAGGCTGCGGTCCGGCGCCCGCGACGCCCGGTCGGAGACGAGCTCAACCCCGACAAACAGGCCCGCGCCGCGCACGTCGCCAATGGCCTCGTGCCGCGTGGTAAGGGCGGCGATGCCGTCATGCAGAATTTTCCCCACTTGGGCGGCATGCTGCACCAGCCCGTCGCGCTCTATGGTGTCCAACACCGCCAGCGCCGCCGCGCAGGAAACGGTATTGCCCGCGAAAGTGTTGAAGTAGCGCGAACTCTTCCCGAATTCCGCCAGCACGTCGGCGCTTGCCAGCAGCCCCGCGATGGGTTGGCCGTTGCCCATCGGTTTGCCCATGGTGACGATGTCGGGCTGCAGGCCGTGGCGCTGGAAGCCCCAAAGGTGTTCGCCGGTCCGGCCGAAACCGGGCTGGACTTCGTCGGCGATGAAAATACCGCCGGCCCGCTTGATCGCGTCGACCGCGCCCTTCAGGAAACCCTGCGGTCCGGGGAGTATGCCGTCGCTGGTGAACAGCGAATCGACAATCAGCGCGGCGGGCTTGATGCCGTGGCGCTTCAGGTCGGCGATCGCCGCCTCGACGTCGCGGGTAAAGCGTTCGGCCAGGTCGGCGCCTGCGGCATGGTACAGGCGCGGCGCCGGCACCAGGCGCACGTGCGCGCCGAGGTCGACGCTCACGCCCAGCGAGGGCGAGAACTTGGACACGGCATCGGTGATGCCGTGGTAGGCGGTGTCGGTCACGATCATGCCGGTGCCGCCGGTGTGCACCTTGGCGATGCGATAGGCGAGGTCGTTGGCCTCGCTGCCCGTGCAGGTCAGCATCAGGTGGGCCAGGTCGGTCCCCGGCACGCTGGCAAGCAGGCGTTCGGCCAGTTCGAGGATCGTGTCGTGCAGGTAGCGTGTGTTGGTCGCCAGCGTCTGCACCTGCCGGCAGATGGCCTCGGTCACCGCCGGGTGGCAATGCCCCAGCGAGGTCACGTTGTTGTAGGCGTCGAGGTAGCGGCGCCCCTCGGGGTCGATCAGCCAGGCGCCTTCGCCCTTGACGATGTGCAGCGGCCGTTCGTACATCAGGCGGTAGGCCGGGCCGAGCAGGGCGTCGCGTCGCGCGATCATTTTCTCGGTGGCCGGGCCCACGTCGGCGCGGCCCGGGACATAGGCATTGACCATGTTGAGGTCTATTGTGCTTTTCATGCTTTTCATTGAGTGGCTCCTGTGGGTATGTGTACGCCGGCCAGCAGCCGGTCGCGTGCGGTGTCGCGGGAAAGATCGGCCATGTGGGACAGGCCTTCCCACGCCGCGGGGTTGTGTCGCATGATGTAGGCGCGGTTCTCGGGGTAGCGCGCGGCGCGCCATTCCGAAATCAGCGCCGTGATGAGGTGGCGTGTGGCCAGGAGGTCGGCAAGGACCTCCTGTTCGGCGCCGGCCAGCGGCAGCACCGCGTGGTAGGCGGCCACAAACTGGGCCGGCCCCTCGAAAGGGTCGGGGCAGCCGGCCATGTGGAAGGCGGCGGCCGTCGCCACCTCGCCGACCAGCGGCGCATGCACCATGTCGCCGAAGTCGATGATGCCCACGATGCGCGCTTGATCGTCGGGAGCGACCAGCACGTTGTAGAGGTGGTAGTCGTTGTGGATCACCTGGGAGCGCAGCGATGCCAGGCGCGGCAGCACGTGCACCTTGAAGCGCTCCATGAATACCTGGGCCAGCGCGCGGCGCTTGCCGTCCACGAGGCTGTCCAGCTGTTCGGTCAACCGGTGCGCCGTGGCGACGTTCCACAGCAAGTCATGCGCCGCGCCCGGATGCGCGAAGCCTTGCAATGCGCGGTTCAAACCGGCAAGCCCGGCCCCCATGGCATGCCGTTGCGCGGCAGTGCGCTCGGTCTGGCGGATCTGGATGCCGTCCAGGTAGCTCAGCATGCGCACGCGTGTCTGAACACCCTCGGCGAGCTTGATGGTGTCATGCGTGTGCCCTTGCAGTGTCCGCACGACGCGGGGCACCGGCTGCTCGGGCGCTGCGCGGGCAATGTGGTCGAGCGCCGCGATCTGGAAGTCGACCACCGCGGGCGGTTCGGAGGGGTTGCTGATCTTGAAGACGTAGCGACGGCCGTCTGACGCCTCCACCAGGCAGTTCTGGTCGCGTTCGCCCGCCAGCGGCTGGGTGCTGCCCTCGATGCCGTAGAGACGATGGACCAGCGCCTCCACCGCCGCGGGGGCCAGGTCGGGCGCGGTGGTGCTCAGCTGGGTCATAGGCCGAGCAGACCCGGAAGCTGGCGGACGTCGGTCAGCCTGCTGACGCCAAAGTTTTCGGAGGTCGGCTCGTGGCCGCGATCAATAAAAGCCTTGGCCATAAAGCCCAGGTCGGACGCCGTCATCAGGTCGTAGCGAAAGCTCGACGAGACATGCATCATCTGGTCGGGCGGGCAGCCGAGCTGGTCGAACATGTATTCAAAGGTCTGGAAGCGCGGCTTGTAGGCGCGCGCTTCCTCGGCGGTGTAAACCGCGTGGAACTTCGCCTTCAAGTGGGCGACGCTGGCCGGGATCAAGTCGACCATCGAATTCGAGAGGATCACCAGGGGCACGTGCGGCGCGATCACCTCCAGGACTTCGACGACGTTCGGGTGCGGTTGCCAGGTCGGGATGGCGTCGTACAGCGCCACGGCGTCCGACGGTTGGTAGTCGACACCGTGCGCCTTGCAAGCACGCCGGATCGAGTTTTCCACGACGTTGAAGAAGGGCTTCCACTCGCCCAATACCTCGTCAAGGCGATAGGCCCGGAAACTGTCGAGGAAGGCCGGCATGCGGCCGGCTGGCACGCGGTCTTCGAACAGGCGCCTGGCGGTGGGGCCCATCTCGAAGTTGATGAGCGTGCCGTAGCAGTCGAAGCTGATGAATTTGGGTTTGAATGTCATAGAAGATCCACACTGTTGGGGTGGATACAAGTCTATGAATTCGCCGCCTTTCGAAATGCCGCAATCACAGGCGGCTCAAGTGGAATCCGTTTCAATCCGGGGTCTTGCCGGAATTTTGCATGGTCCCGGTTTTCCGCTGCCGCGTCCGCGGCGCGCCCCCTGCGGAGTTCAGGTGGCTGAACTGCGCCAGCAGCCACTCTGCGAGCTCACACTCCACACCTAGCAGTTCACCAGCCCCCTGCCATATCAAGCCATACTGGCTGCCATCAGGGTCAAAGCCGGCAGGGGCCGCCAGGCTTCCCCGTTCCACATCGTCAACGACGAGTACCAGCGGACTCAGGGCGACACCCAGGCCTGCAGCCGCGGCCTCGACAATGAGGGCGTGATGGTCGTAGTAGCGGATTTCCGTGGGCCGGCGCGCCGACGGGTGGGCCTTCAGCCATTTCGCCCATGCGTCGGGCCGGGTCTTCGAACCGAGAGCCAGATAGTCGCCGCGTTCGAACTTCGGTACCCATTCCGGCCTCATCACCGGCCCGACCCTTTCGGCGAAAAGGGTCCGAACATTCCACGCCTCGGGCACGGCGAAATCCAGCCGTCGAATCGCGAGATCGACCTGGTTCTTGCGAAAGTCCACAAGCCCTCCACCCACGCTGAGGTGCAAGGCAATGCCTGGGTGTGCCGTTTGAAAAACCCCCAAGCGCGGAATGAGCCACCGCGCGGCAACTGAAGGCTCGCAGGAGAGCACCAGGGCGGTCTTCCCGGCACGGGTGGCACGCAGGCTTTGCACGGTGGCGCCCAGCTCGCCGAAAAACCGGCCGAGGGTGAGGTTGAGTGTTTCGCCGGCCGGTGTGAGCCGCAGGCCCCGCCCGTTCTTTTCAAACAGGCTGACCCCGATGTCATTGGCGAGTTTGGTGATGCGGCGGCTGACGGCGCCGTGCGTGAGTGCCAGCGAGTCTGCCGCCAGCCGGACCGAGCCCAGCCGCGCTGTGGCTTCGAATGCCCGCAGGTCGTCGAGGGAGGGGATGTCTGAACGATCCATTGGTGACAATGTATCACCGGTATCCCTCAGAAACTATCGCTTTTCATAGCTTGATGAGGTTTTGATAATTGATGCATGCGCACCGATCACCAGCCTAGCGACTCCAGTCAACTTAGCATAGCGATCCTCGCCGACGACCTGACCAGCGCGGCGGATGGCGCGGCGCCTTTTGTTGCCCGCGGCCTGACGGCGGCTGTCGGACGGGGCCAGCTTCCGCGCCAGGCGGCCGGGGTGGTTGCGGTTGACAGCGCTTCGCGGTCCGCGACGTCGTCGCAAGCATTCGAGCGGGTCGCCCGATTGACCGACCGGCTCGCCGGCCGGGACCTGCTCTACAAAACGGTGGACTCCACGCTGCGCGGCCACATCACGGAGGAGCTTGAAGCATGCTTTGCGGCGAGCGGCCGCAAATCCATGGTGTTTGCACCGGCCTTCCCCCAGGCCGGGCGTACGACGGTGGGCGGCATCCAGCTCGTTGACGGCATACCGGTCTCGCAGAGTCCGTACGGCCATGACCCCGTGCATCCCGCGCGGCATTCCGCGCTGGCCGACCTGGTCCCGAAGCGCATCACCCATGTCACGCTGCTCGATGCGCTGACGCAGGAAGAACTCGACGCGCAGATCGCTTCCATCGAGGAGCCGGAGTCGGTCCTCTGGGTTGGCTCTCCCGGGATGGCTGCGGCGCTGGCGCGGCGTTTTGCGCCGGCGAAGACTCCGGCGCCGTTGATCGATGCCATCAGCAACGATGTCCTGGTCGTCATTGGGAGCGCGAACCTGCGCAGCCATATACAGGCCGACCGGCTCCAGCAGGCCGGCGGCGTCAAGCTGCTGCGCGGACCCAGGACGCGCGAGCAGGACCCGGGCGCGCTGCTGCGCCGTATTGCGCAAGATGCGGCAGGGCAGCTTCAAGACCCACGCTTCGGCGCGTTGATCGCCACCGGCGGCGACACGATGGAAGCCATCCTGGACCTTCTCAATGTCCGTGAGTTTGAG
This sequence comes from Polaromonas sp. P3_B1, assembly GCF_056402935.1. Classification (NCBI taxonomy): domain Bacteria; kingdom Pseudomonadati; phylum Pseudomonadota; class Betaproteobacteria; order Burkholderiales; family Comamonadaceae; genus Polaromonas; species Polaromonas sp. P3_B1. The sequence goes on along the minus strand of NZ_JBFUGK010000007.1, from coordinate 66,490 downwards.
ATCCTGCAAGAGCTTGATCCCGGATTCCCGCTGGGCCGCGCCAGGCTTGGCGATGGGCGCTCGCTCCTGCTGGCCATGAAGGCCGGCGGTTTTGGCGGCGATGACGCCCTGGAGCGCGCTGTCGCGCGGATACGTGGAGCAACCCAAACCTTATGAACGGATTCACTGTGAAAAATATTTCCCCCCCGCTTGCCCTGACCATGGGCGACGCATCCGGCATTGGGCCGGAGATCGTGGCGAAGGCATTGGCGAAGGGCGGCGAACGCGTCGTCGTGTTCGGCAGCCATGTCGTGATGCAGGACGCCGTGCGCCGGCTCGGGCTGGACATTGAGGTGCGGCGTATCGAAGCGCCCGATGCGGCCCGGTTCCAGCCGCGGGTCATTGAAGTCATAGAGGTCACCCGCATCACCGAGCCGACGCCCGTCGGGCAGATCAGCGCGATTTCCGGGCAGGCCGCCTTCGATGCCATCGTTGCAGCCATCGCGGCGGCGAAGTCCGGCGAAGTGAGCGGTGTCGTCACGGCGCCGATCAACAAGGAGGCGATGGCCAGCGCGGGAATTCGCTACCCCGGCCATACGGAAATCCTGGCCGACTACGGCGGCGCCAAGCGCGTGGCGATGATGCTGGCGAATGACGACATCCGCACGGTGCTTGTCACGATCCACACGTCGCTGCGCAAAGCGATAGAACAAGGCGATTTCGACGCCCAGATGTCCGCCATCCGGCTTGCGCACGAAGGTGGGAAGGCGCTCGGCTTCGCGGCCCCGCGTGTCGCCGTGGCGGGCCTTAACCCGCACGCTGGGGAAGGGGGGCTCTTCGGGGACGAGGAGATCAGGATCATCCGGCCCGCCATCGACGCGGCCCGCGCCGAGGGCATCGATGCCACCGGCCCTTATCCGGGCGATACGGTCTTCATGCAGGCGCGCCAGGGGCGATTCGACGTTGTCGTGGCCCAGTACCACGACCAGGGGCTGATCCCCGTGAAGTACCTTGGGCTGGAAAAAGGCGTGAACATCACGCTGGGCCTGCCCTTCGTGCGCACCAGCCCGGATCACGGCACGGCATTCGACATCGCGGGCAAGGGTGTCGCGGACCACGCAAGCCTGGAAACGGCGCTGGCCTATGCAAAGCGCCTCGTCGCCGCGCAAACCAAGACGAACTAATTCAAAAAGTCAAAAGTCAAAAAGGAAGCACCATCATGGGCCTACGTTTCATCTTCATGCTTACGCGCAACGACCGCACGGTTCCGGATGCGTCACAGCAACTTCAGACCGCGCTCAGCCTTGGCGTGCGGCACATGGGGTTCAAGGACATCGGCTTGCCAATCGAGCAACTGAAGGGCCTCAATGCGGCCATCAAGGCGGGCGGGGCAACCTCCTATCTGGAAGTCGTGTCGCTGGACCGCGAAAGCGAAATTGTGTCGGCAAAGGCGGCCGCCGAAATCGGTGTTGACGTTCTTCTGGGCGGCACGCGGGTGGACGACGTGCTGCCTATCATCAAGGGCACCGGCATCCAGTACTTCCCGTTCGCCGGCCGGATCACCGGCCACCCCAGCGTGCTGGAAGGCAGCATCGAGGAAATTGTTGAAAGTGCCAAGGCGATCACCGCGAAAGACGGCGTGCATGGCCTGGACCTGCTGGCATACCGTTCGGCGGAAAACGTGCCCGAGTTGATGAAGGCCGTCTGCGCGGCGGTCTCCAAGCCTGTCTTCATGGCGGGTTCGATCGATACCCCTGAACGGATTGCCGTCGTCCGGAATGCCGGCGCAGCGGGTTTTACGATCGGGACCGCGGCTTTGGACGGCAAATACCCGGCCAGCGGGAAGGATGTGCCAAGCCAGCTCAGCGCCATCATTCGCGACGTCGCCGCCCTGAACAAACACCTTTCGCCGGTTCACAAGAAGAATCTGTCAGCTGCGTCTGCCGGCAAAACCGAGGGCCAGGTCAACAAGCTGCAATTCAGGGTTGCCAGGTTTGAGGGAAGCTCTCCCTGGTCATTTCAGCGGCACGGCGATGAGCTGTTCTTTGTTCATCGCGGGCGCCTGCTCATGAGGTTTCGCGACCGTGAAGAGATTGTGGAGCCGGGCGAGTTCATCGTGGTACCGCATGGCGTCGAGCACTGTGCGGTGGCTTTGGACGGGGAGGCGTCTGAAGTGTTGCTGGCAACCACGACTGCTTAGCCTGGCTCGCGCCGGGTGGTCGTAGCGCGCCCCGTGCTCCTGGCAAACGCCCGCGGTATCGGACCGCGGGTTTATGCAGTTAAATACATGTTTCGCCGTTATTAATACAAGGCTGACATGAACTACCGCCAGATCGAATGCTTTCGCGCCGTCATGCACACAGGGTCGATGACGCTGGCCGCAGCGCAGCTGCACACGTCGCAGCCGAACGTGAGCCGGGCCATCGCGCTGCTGCAGCGCGAGACGCAACTGAATCTGTTCGAACGTGTCGGGCAGCGCGTGGTCCCCACGCCTGAAGCGCAAGCGCTGCTGAAGGAAGTGGACCGCGTTTACGTGGGGCTGCAGTCCATCGGTGCGGCGGCGGACCGCATCCGCACGCTGGGCGTCGAAGGCTTGCGAATCGCCGTATCACCCAGCATCAGCATCAGCCCGGTGCCGCGCATCCTGCAAGTCTTTCGCGGACTGCGCCCGCGCGTGCCGGTCGTGGTTCACACGGCGGACTCCGCGACGATCTGCAAGTGGGTGTCGTCCGGCTATTACGAGCTCGGCCTGGTCGGCTACGTTGCGCTGCCGCAGGAGGTCGACACCGAGCTCGTGTATTCGGAGCGTGCCGTGTGCATCGTGCCGCGTGGGCACCGGCTGGGGCGCAAGCGCAAGGTCGGTCCTTCGGACCTGGCCGGCGAGTCGTTCATATCTTTTGCGTCCCCGGACGTGATGCGCGCGGCCATCGACAAAGTCTTCAGTCCCGAGGTGCGCAGGCTGGAGATCGAAACTTCGCTGGCGACGGCGGCCTGCGCGATGGTGGCGCGGGGCCTGGGCGTCAGCATCGTGGATCCGGCGATGCTGAGCGAGCTGGCGCTCACGGGCGTGCATGCGCTGGAGTTCGAGCCGGCGATCCACTTCAACTGCCACGTGGTGCGTGCCCCCCAGCAGCCCGCGCAGGCGCTCGTCGCGGACTTCCTCGAGGCCGTGCGCATCGTGGTGGGTGGCCCGGAAAACACCGCCCGCAAGAAGGTCAGCCGATCGCCTGGGTGACCAGGGCCCAGCCGCCCTGGGCAGGACCCCGCCCCGGCACGCGGCCGCGGACCATGATGGTCCCACCGCCGACGCGCGGCAGCCCCAGGCTCTCCAGCCAGGGCGACAAACCGCTCATGGCGTACACGTCGACGCGCACGAAGCCCTCGGTATGACGGCAGCAATCGGAGATCAACGCGCGTGCGGCGTCGAAATCCGGCGCCGCCACCGGCCCGACGAGATGTCCGTGGCCAAAGCGGCGAAGCACGGCGAAGCCGGCAGCGTCGCCGCCGCGCTCTAGAACAACCGTCCTTTCCTGGGCGAACAAGCGGCGAAGCAGCTCGCCGCGCGGCATGCCCGCGCCACGGGCATCCATCGCGATCAGGGATTCGACGTCGGCATCCGCCAGCGGCCGCAGACGGTCCCCCTCACGCCCCGCCAGCGCCGGAACGGCCGCAAGTACACCTTGGTGCTGGTCGATCTCGCCTGCAGGGACGAATCCCAGACGCTTATACAGGCCGCGGCCTGCCACGGTCGCGTGCAGCAGTACGTCTCGTGGGGACAGCTGATCGAGCAAGGTCTCCATCATGCGGTTGCCGATGCGCTGGCCCTGCAACTCGGGCGCGACGATCACCAGGCCGATGGTGGCGTAGTTGCCAAATTGCCAGGACAGTGCGGTGCCCAATATTTTCCCGTCGCGTTCGGCGACCACGCCTTGCCCCAGCGACAACGCAAATTGCCAGTCCTCGATCCGGTGCGACCAATTCAAGGTGCTGGACAAGGCGTGCGCGGCCGGCAGGTCGCCTGGCTCGAACGGGCGCAGGCGGGCGGCATCGGTTGTGGCCGTGTCTTCGGAGGGCTTGACTGTGATGGTGGTGGAGGCGGATGTCATGCGGCCGAGTATCGGGATGCAGGCCCATGCAGTCCAATAAAAATTCCAATGTCATTCATTCCGATTTGATATGCGATCCCACGGTCTACGGACTCCTATCAGGGGTTACCCGCATCCTTTTGGCTTACTCATTCAATACATATCAATCTTGTATGAATATCGCAAAAACTTATATTTGACCGCATGAATCGGCATTCCGATACTCCGGGACATCAAGTCATTCCGATGACTCCCACCAACCGGATGCCCCTAACCATGACCACACAACTGACCGCGCCCTTGGCCCCAGTGCATGTGGGTTTGATTGTCGAACGCCTCAAAGCCGAAGGGCGCCTGGATCGCCTGTTCATAGACGGCGAGTGGGTGCTGCCCGCGGGGCAATCCCGGGCCAGTGTTATCGATCCCTCGACCGAAGAGCCCGTTGCGGACATCGCCTTGGGCAACGCGCAGGACGTTGACGTGGCGGTGGCCGCCGCCCGCGGCGCCTTTGCGAGCTGGTCCGTCAGTTCCGCCGAAAGCCGGGCCTTGCTGCTCGGCCGCATCCACACCTTGATCCTCGAACGGACCGAACTGTTCGCCCAGGCGATCTCGCTGGAGATGGGCGCCGCCATCGGGTTTGCGCGCAGCACACAGGTGCCGGTCGCGGCCGAGCACATCCGCGTGGCCCGTGACAACCTGGCCGGCTATCCCTTCCTCGCCCACCGGGAGGGCGTGGCCATCCTGCGCGAGGCCATCGGCGTGTGCGGCCTGATCACCCCCTGGAACTGGCCGCTTTACCAGATCACCGCCAAGGTCGGTCCCGCCCTGGCGGCTGGATGCACCGTCGTCCTCAAGCCCAGCGAGCTGTCGCCCCTGAGCGCCCTGCTGTTTGCCGAGGTGGTGCAGGACGCCGGCATCCCGCCGGGCGTGTTCAACCTGGTGAGCGGCAATGGACCCGAGGTCGGCGCCGCACTGTCGGCGCATCCGGACGTGGACATGATCTCTATCACCGGCTCGACCCGGGCCGGCGTGCTGGTCGCCCAGGCGGCGGCCGCTACGGTCAAGCGCGTGGCCCAGGAACTCGGCGGCAAATCGCCCAACGTGATCCTGCCGGACGCCGACCTGGCGCGCGCGGTGCCGGCGGGCGTGGCGGCCGCCTTTCGCAACGTCGGCCAATCGTGCAGCGCGCCGACCCGCATGATCGTGCCGCGCGAGCGCCTGCAGGAGGTTGAACGGATCGCGCTGGAAGCGGCCTTGAACTTCGCCGTGGGCGATCCGCGCTCGCCGCAAACCACGCACGGCCCGGTGGCCAACCGCGCCCAGTTCAACCGGGTGCAGGAAATGATTGCCACCGGGATCGCCGAAGGTGCGCGCCTCGTCTGCGGCGGCCCCGGCCGGCCGGAGGGCCTGGAGCGCGGCTTCTATTGCCGCCCGACCATCTTCTCTTCAGTGCATTCGCAGATGCAGATCGCGCAGGAAGAAATCTTCGGGCCGGTGCTGGTGATCATCGCCTACGACAACGTGGACGAGGCGGTGGAGATCGCCAACGACACGGTCTACGGCCTGGGCGCGCACGTGCAGGGCCAGGACCTCGCCGTGGCGCGGGCGGTCGCGGCGCGCATCCGCTCGGGGCAGGTGCACATCAACTACCCGGCCTGGAGCCCCCATGCCCCTTTTGGCGGCTACAAGCGCTCGGGCAATGGCCGCGAATACGGCATCGAAGGCCTTGAGGAATACCTGGAGACCAAGGCGATCCTGGGTTTTCAGGACGCCTCGATGCCCAGTACGACAGTCAAATCATCGCGCAATGCGCAGGAGCAATCATGACAGTGGCCTTAATGCTGCACCGTGCCAACGGCGCACCTGTTTCAACCTCTCTCCGCCGGGCGGCGTTCGGCAAGGACGACCCCTTTGCGCGAAATCGCGAAATCGCCTGGGAAGGACCCGACGCGATGGCCGTGGGCCGAACCAGCTTCATTGGTGAGCTCGACGTCGCAAGCTATCCCCACATCGAAACCATCGTCGTGTCGGAAGGCGAACTGACGTTGACGGCGGCCGGAGCGGCCCCGCTGGTGCTCGGCCCCCAAGCGGGCGCCGTCATCGGATGCGGCACAACGCTTCGCATCCACGCCGCATCCCGTGTGCAGTTTTCGTTTTGCGCGGCCGCTTGCGACAAGCCGACGAAGCACAGCCTTGTCCCCTTGCGCGCCGACGCCGACTTCAAGCCGTCCGCAACACTGCCGCCGGAGGCGCTGCTGGGCCCGGCCCCGGAATGCCGCAGCGACAACGTCTTTACCGAGGAAAGCGTGGAGTACCGCGCGGGTACCTGGGATTCAACTCCCTACCACCGGATCGTCCGGCCGCATCGCCAGAACGAGTTCATGCACCTCGTGGCCGGCAGCGTGCGATTCGCCGCGCCCGATGGCAGCGTGCTGTCGGCAAACACCGGCGATGCGCTTTTTGTGCCGAAAGGCGTATCGGTCGGATGGGAAAGCAGTGATCGCGTGGCGAAGTTCTTTGTGGTCCAGGCCGTCCAGGCGTGAACGGGCGAGCAGTGTCCATCATGAGCCCTCCACTGAACCTTATCAACACCTCGGCCAAGCCGCCGGCCTATGCGGACGCCGTCGTGATCGGCGGCGGCATCATCGGCGTCTTCACCGCTTATTACCTGGCCCAACGCGGGCTGTCCGTTGTCGTGGTCGAAAAAGGACGAATTGGCGCTGAACAATCGAGCCGCAATTGGGGCTGGTGCCGACAGCTCAATCGCGATGAGCGCGAGCTGCCCATGGCCAGCAAGGCCCTTGAACTCTGGGAGCAGTTTGCCGCCGACACGGGGGAAGACACAGGTTTCAATCGTTGCGGCTTGCTGTATCTCAGCGACGACGAAGCGCAGATTGCGCAATGGGAGCGTTGGCACGAATTCGGCAAGGCAGCCGGCGTGCCCACCCAGGTGCTAAGCGGTCGTGACGCAACCGAACGCGGGCGGGCGACCGGCCGCACATGGAAGGGCGGCATTTTCTCGCCCACCGATGGGACTGCCGATCCTTCCAAGGCCGCGCCGGCCGTGGCTTCGGCTCTCATGAAGCTCGGTGGTACGGTGCTGCAGCACTGCGCTGCGCGTGGAATCGAGCTTGCAGGTGGTCGCGTCAGCGGTGTGGTGACTGAAGCCGGCACCATCAAGACCCGTACCGCAGTGCTGGCAGGCGGCGCTTGGGCGTCGTCTTTCTGCCGCCAGCTTGGCATCAGCTTTCCGCTGGCTACCCTTCGACAGTCCATCCTTCGCGTGGCATCGCAGGCGCAGCAGTTGCCCCGCGCCCTGACGACGTCGCGCGTATCCGTCACCCGCCGCAGTGACGGCAGTTACGGCTTGGCTATCAGTGGGCGCGGGCGCGTAGACCCGACGCCGCAATTTTTGCGCTTTGCTTCGAAGTTCATTCCCATGTTCGCCAAGCGTTGGCGCAACGTGGCCCCCGGCGGCCTGGAAGGCCTGCGCAGCGGACACGAAACACTCAAGAAGTGGCGCCTGGACCAGCCCACTCCGATGGAGCGTATGCGCATCCTGAACCCCCGGCCGGATGCGAGAACGATCCACAAGACATTCGAACGTGCCACCCAGTTGCTGCCCGCGCTGCGTGATGCCCGCATCCTCAATGCCTGGGCAGGCTACGTGGATTGCACGTACGACGGCGTGCCTGCCATTGGTGAGGTGCCGGAGGTGCCGGGGTTTGTGCTGGCTGCAGGCTTTTCTGGCCATGGCTTTGGCATCGGTCCCGGTGCGGGCTACCTGGTCGCCGACCTGGTCACGGGCGCCCGACCCTTCATCGATCCCACCTCGCTCAGCCCTCAGCGCTTCGATCAGTCGGCCTGGGGCAAGGTCGCAGAGTTTTAAGCCATTTCTACAACGTACAGAGATTCGAACTCTCAATCCCTTTCAATCCCTTTCACCCAACCCGCAACCCTCAATTGGAGACAACCATGAACAAGCGCAACAGCGAACACCAAGGTGCAGGAACGATCAAGACCGGCACAGTCGATAAAGCCCTGGCAGACGGCCTGACTCGTCGCGACGCCCTATTTGCCGGGGCAGCCTCCTTTGCCTTCGGTTCCCTGGGACTGGCGGCGGGTGCCCACGCCGCGCCGTCCGCGAAGCCGACCGGCCAGGCCATCCTCGGCTTCTCGCAGGAGGTGACCGTCCTGCATCCGCTGATGGCCGCCAGCGAGGTAGATCAGGGCGTCTGGTGGAACCTCTTCAGTCCGCTGTGGATGCTTGACGCGGAGGGGAAGTTCGTTCCGGTGCTGGCAAAGACGGTTCCCACCGTGGAGAACGGCGGCATCTCGGCCGACGGCCTGACCTGGCGTGTCGAGCTGCGGCGCGACGTGAAGTGGCATGACGGCAAGCCGATGACGTCGGAGGACATCCGATACACGATAAACCTGGTGAAGAACCCGGGTTTCCGCGCCGGAAACCGCAACGGCTTCAATCTCATCACGTCGGTGGGCATCGACGGTGACCATGTGATCACCTGGAAGCTGAAGGAGCCGTACTCGCCGCTGACTTCCATGCTGAGCTGGGCCTTTATCGTCCCCGAGCACGTCCTTTCGAAGAACCCGGACCCGAACTCCCCGCAGTTCGCCGCCGCGCCCATCGGCACGGGGCCGTTCCGCTTCGTCAGCCGCAAGACCGGCGACCACGTACTCCTCGAAGCCAACCCCGACTACTTTGGCAAGGGTCCGTCCCTGAACCGGCTCATCTTCAAATACGTGCCGGACCTGAACGCGATGTATACGCAGTTCAAGACCGGGGAGATCGACTACATCGGCCTGCAGGGCATCCCCGCCAACTTCTACAAGGAAGCGACCGCACTGGCCGGGCGCCGCATCCAGGTCGCAACCCGCGCCGGGGTGGAGAACCTGACGCTCAATCTCGCGCATCCGGTTCTCGCGGAAAAGGCGGTGCGCAAGGCCTTGAACATTGCGATCGACCGGCAGTCGATCTGCAATCTCGTCTATTACGGCGTACCCAAGCCGGCAAACAACTTCCTGCCCCCGACGCACTGGGCCTCCAACCCCAACCTGCCAAAACCCGAGTACGACCTGAAGAAGGCCGCCGCGATGCTGGACCAGGCGGGGTGGGCGAAGGGTCCGGACGGCATTCGCGTCAAGAACGGCGTGCGGCTGTCCTTCACCAATTCGACGACCACCGGCAACCAGCTGCGCGCGCAGACCCAACAGCTCATTGCGGATGATTTCAAGAAGATCGGCGTGGAAATGCTGATCAAGAACCTGGTGGCGGCGGTGCTCTGGGCCGATTTCTGGAAGAACTCCGAATTCGACAGCCTCATGACCGCGACAACCTACACCATCGCCTCCGACCCAGACGTCACGAACCGCTTCGGCTCCGGCAGCATTCCGAGGGAGACCGGATCGGGCGCGAACGTGGCCCGGTACAAGAACGTCGGCGTGGATGCGCTGCTCGCCCGGGCTCGCCAGGAATACAACATTGGCAAACGCAAGGAAATCTACGCCAAAGTCCAGGAATTGATCAACGACGACCTGCCATTCCTGCCGCTCTTCAACGAGGTGAATATCGAGGGGACGAAGGCCGGATTGGACGGCTACCTGAACAATGTGAATGCGCGGGCGAACAGTTGGAACACGGCCAACTGGCGCTGGACGGCTTGACGCATCATGGGGTCCTACCTCTTACGCCGTTTGCTGCAGTCGCTGCTGTTGCTTGCGCTGGTCTCCATGATCGCCTTCGCGATCCTGCATCTCGCGCCGGGGGGGCCGCTGTCGCAATTCCTCGCCACCGGCAGTATGGGGCAGGAAGATGTTGATCGGCTGATGCAGCAGTACGGGCTGAATCGCCCCTTGCCGATCCAGTACCTGGACTGGGCTGGGAACCTCGCCACCGGTGACTGGGGCCTCTCGTACCGGGACCAGCTGCCGGTGTTGAAAAAGATCGGCATGCACGTCGGGCCGACGCTGGAACTCATGGTGACCTCGACTTTGCTGGCGATGTTCATCGGCGGCCTGATCGGCATCCTGGGGGCGGTGCGCCGCCATTCGTCCTTCGATCACCTTGCAACGATAGGGGCGATGGTCGCCTTGTCCATCCCCACGTTCTGGTTCGGGCTGGCCATCATCTATGTGTTCTCGGTGAACCTCGGCTGGCTGCCGGCGGGCAACCGCGAAAACATCGGTGACGGCTCCTTCCTTGACCGGCTGAGGCACCTGGTGCTTCCCTGCATCGTGCTGGCGCTCGTCTCCACCGCAGTGTGGAGCCGTTATATGCGCTCTTCGATGCTTGACGTGGTGAACCAGGACTACATCCGTACCGCCAGGTCAAAGGGCGTGCCGGCCATGCGGATACTGTTTCATCATGCGCTGCGCAACGCCTTGCTGCCCATGATCACGATCACGGGCTTGCACGTATCGACGCTGCTGAGCGGCGCGCTGGTGACGGAAACCGTCTTCACCTGGCCGGGCATGGGCCGGCTGTTCCTCGACAGCGTCAGCAACCGTGACTACCCCGTGGTGATGGGAATGCTGATGTTCACGGCCTGTATGGTTCTCCTGGGCAGCCTGATCGCGGACCTTCTCTACTCTGTCGCGGATCCGCGCATCAAAGGAGCATCGAAATGAGCATCGCCCACACCGCTTCGCTGGCTCCGCCGCGCCGGGCGCTTGCCGAGCGCTACCCGGCGCTGAGCCGCTTCCTGCGCCACAGGCCGGCCCTTCTGGGCCTGGGCATCGTGTTGTTCATGACGCTCGCCAGCTTCGCGGGCCCTTGGCTGATCCCGTTCAATGCCACCGACACCGATATCCGGGCACGGCTGACGGAGCCGTTTGTAGGGTCCCATGTGCTTGGAACCGACCCGCTGGGCCGAGACATTCTGGCCCGCCTGATGTATGCCGGCCGCATCTCCCTGTCAGTCGGCTTTGCAGCCACCGCGCTGTCGGTGGTGGTGGGCGTGCTGGTCGGTCTGGTGGCGGGCTTTTACCGCGGTGCGATTGGCGCTGCGCTGATGCGATTCGTGGATGCCATGCTTTGCTTCCCGACCATCTTTCTGCTGCTCGCGGTCGCGGCCCTGATCGAGCCTTCGGTCGCCTCCATCGTGGTGCTGATAGCCCTGGCGAGCTGGATGGAGGTGGCGCGCGTGGTGGAGGGGCAGATCCGGTCGCTGCGCGAACGCGATTTCGCGCTGGCCGCCGAATCGCTGGGCGCCAGCGACAGCCGCATCATGTTCCGTGAACTTTTGCCCAATGCCGTCGCGCCCATCGTGGTCGCGGCCACGCTGAACATCGCCCACGCCATCCTGGCCGAGTCCTACATCAGCTTCCTGGGCTTCGGCATCCAGCCGCCGACGCCGAGCTGGGGAAACATGCTGGAGAACGCGCAGAGCTACCTGACCAACGCGCCCTGGCTCGCCATCGTGCCGGGGCTGGCCATCACGCTCACGGTCACGAGTTTCAATTTCATTGGTGACGGCCTGCGCGACGCGCTGGACGCCAAACTGGATCGTTGAGGTGATGGACATGAATCTTTACGAACCCATCCACACCCCTGCTGCCCAGGCCGGCGCGCAAGCGGAGAACGTCCTGGACGTACGCGACCTGAACGTCGCCTTCCGCACGGCAGCCGGAACGGTGCACGCCGTGCGCGACGTCAGCTTCTCGGTACGCCGCGGCGAGACGCTGGCGCTGGTAGGGGAAACCAGTTCCGGCAAGAGCGTGACCTGCCTGGGCCTGCTCGGCCTCACGCCGCCCGCGCCGTACTGCAGCATCACCGGTTCCGCGCGCCTGACGGCTCGCGATGGCAAAGCGTATGAACTGGTCGGAACGCCCGAGCGCGTGATGCGGCGGGTGCGGGGAGGCGTCGCCTCGGTGATCTTCCAGGAACCGATGACGTCGCTGAATCCGGTGCATACCGTAGGCGCGCAAATCTGCGAGAGCTTGCGGATCCATCTTGGGATGAGCGCGCGTTCCGCCACAGACCGTGCCGCCGAACTCTTGAACCAGGTCGGCATCTCGGACCCGAAACGCCGCCTGACGAACTACCCGCACGAACTGTCCGGCGGCATGCGGCAGCGCGTGATGATCGCCATGGCGATTGCGTGTGAACCTTCGCTGCTGATCGCGGACGAGCCGACCACCGCGCTCGACGTGACCATCCAGGCGCAAATCCTCGAGTTGCTGGAAAAGCTGCAGTCCGAGACCCGAATGGCCATGATCTACATCACGCACAACCTCGGCACCGTCGCCGAGATTGCCGACCGTGTGATGGTGATGTATGCGGGCCGCATCGTCGAGCAGGCCGATGTTGTGGAGCTGTTCACGCAGCCGCGACATCCCTACAGCTGCGGCCTGATCCACTCGGTTCCGCGGTTGCATTCGAACCGCGCCCGCAAGACCCCGCTGTTCGCGATCCCGGGCAATGTGCCCGATCCAGCCGCGCACCCGCCCGGCTGTACTTTCGGGCCGCGCTGCGGCCATTTCGAACCGGGCCGCTGCGATGCCGCGGTGCCGGTCCTGGAAAACGCACAGCCGGGCCATCTGGTGCGATGCGTCCGTTGGCCGGAAATTGAAGGAGCCGTGTGATGCAGCAAAAAACCCTTACTCCCCTTACGCTCCTTACTCCCCCCCTGCTGCAAGTCGAGGGACTGCGCAAGTGGTACCCGCTGGGTGGCGGCTGGCTCGGCAAGCAGGCGCAGAACGTCAAGGCGGTTGACGGCGTCAGTTTCGAGATTCGCCGGGGCGAGGTCCTGAGCCTGGTGGGCGAAAGCGGCTCGGGCAAAAGCACGGTTGGCCGCGCCATCCTGAACCTGGACCCGCCTACCGCTGGGGAGGTGCACTTCGACGGGGAACCCCTGGTGGGCCTCACGCGGCGCCAGATGCGGCCGCTGCGGCGCGCGATGCAGATGGTGTTCCAGGACCCGTACTCGTCCCTGAACCCGAAACACACGGTCGAGGAACTGCTCTCGGCGCCGCTGGAAATCCACATGCCCGAGCTGACCTTGCAGGAGCGCCGGGATCGCATCGATGCCGTGCTGAAGACGGTCGGGCTGAACCCGGCGCACCGTTCGCGCTATCCGCACGAGTTCTCGGGCGGGCAGCGCCAGCGGGTCGGCATCGCCCGCGCGCTCATGACCGATCCGCAACTGCTGGTGGCCGACGAACCGGTGTCTTCCCTCGATGTGTCCGTGCAGGCCCAGGTGATCAACCTGCTGCTCGAACTCAAGCAGCGCCTTGGCCTCACGATGCTGTTCATCAGCCACGACCTCGCGGTGGTGGGCCATATTTCGGACCGCATCGCAGTGATGTACCTGGGCCGCCTGGTGGAGATCGCCGACGCCGAATCGTTGCTGAAAAATCCGCGGCACCCTTACACGCGCGCCCTGATGGCCGCCGTGCCGAATCTCGATCCGCGGCAGCGGCGCCCGCGTGAATTGCTCAAGGGCGACATTCCCAGCCCCTTGTCTCCCCCCTCGGGCTGCGCGTTCCGTACGCGCTGCCCACACGCCCAGTCGGCATGTGCGACCGGGGTTCCCGAACTCAGAGTCGTCGACCGGAATCATGCGACCGCGTGCATCCGGGACGATATCTAACGCAAACTTATGTCCCCACCCATTCTTCGCATACACAGCGACGACAAGCTGCCCGAACGAGCCGACGCTGTGGTGATCGGCGGCGGCATTGTCGGCGTTTCCACGGCGTATTTCCTGGCCAGGCGCGGCCTTTCGGTCGCGCTTCTCGAAAAAGGCTACGTCGGCGGGGAGCAGTCCAGCCGCAACTGGGGCTGGTGCCGCCAGCAGAACCGCGACGCGCGCGACCTGCCGCTCGCGACGCTGGCGCTGCGCCTCTGGGAGGAACTCTCGCGCGACATCGGACGGGACCTCGGTTTCCGGCGCTGCGGCCTGTACTACGCCACCGACAAGCCGCAGCAACTCTCCACCTGGGAGGCGTGGGGCCAGCAGGTCGGATGGCCTGGCGGCGTCCGCACCCGCATGCTCAATGCGGCGGAGGCCGCGAGCATCATGAAAGGCAGCGGCAGCCGCCAGTGGCTGGGAGGCGTGCATTCGATGGATGACGGCACGGCGGAGCCCGCCCTTGCCGCTCCGGGCATTGCCGAAGGCGCACGGGCGCTTGGCGCTACCGTCCACCAGGATTGCGCGGCCCGTGGCCTGGACATCACCAATGGCGCGGTGACTGGCGTGTTCACGGAACGCGGCCTGATCAAGACCAGCGCCGTCGTGTGTTCCGGCGGCGCCTGGGCGTCCGCCTTCTGCCGCCGGCACGGCATCTCCTTCCCGCAGGCGAGCGTGCGCGCGAGCGTCCTGCGCACCCGTCCCATCGAGGGCCTGCCGGCGGCGCTCTCTGCGCCGGAGTGCTCGCTGACGCGTCGCCTGGGAGGCGGCTACCACCTGGCGATCAGCGGCAAGGCGAAGCTCGAAATCACGCCGCAGGGGCTGCGCTACGCACGCGAATTCATGCCGATGTTCATGAAGCGCATCAAGGCCGTGGAGTTCGGCATTGGCCGCTCCTTCTTCCGTGGCCCTGAAGCGCTGGGCAACTGGCGCTTCGACGAGGTGTCGCCGTTCGAGCAGATCCGCGTCCTCGATCCCGCGCCGGATCCGCGGGCGATCCGCAACCTGCTCGGCTGCTTCCAGAACCTCTACCCCGCCTTGAAAGACGTGGCAGTGGACCAGGCCTGGGCTTCCTACATCGACAGCACGCCGGACGGCGTGCCGGTCATTTCGCCGGTCGATGCCATCAAGGGCTTCGTACTCGCAGCCGGGTTCAGCGGCCATGGTTTCGGCACCGGCCCAGCCGCGGGGCTGCTGGCCGCGAGCCTGGTCACAGGCGAGCAGCCACCTGTCGATCCGACGTCCTTTCGCTTCTCGCGCTTTACCGACGGCTCGAAGGTCACCGTAGGTGCTTTCTGACGACTCCCGGCCGCGACCCGACTTTCCTGATTTTTATTCAAAAGGACCCCTTCCCATGAGCAATCTCACTTTCTTCAAATACGACGACCTCGGCACCGCGCGTGATGGCGGTCCGCTTCCGGAACGCGTCATCGAAGGCAACGCCAAATTCAAGAATTGGGACGTGGACCAGTCGCCCGACGAAAAAGTGCGCGCCGGCGTCTGGGAGACGACGCCGGGCACCTACCGGTCCATCAAGGGCGGCACCTGGGAGTTCTGTTCCATCCTGTCGGGCCTGTCCGAAATCACGGAAGACGGAAAGCCGCCGGTGAAGGTACGGGCCGGCGATGCGTTCGTGATGAAGCCCGACTTCACCGGCGTGTGGCGTTGCATTGAAACGACCCGCAAGATCTGGGTCGTCTACCGGTAATCGGTATGTCCTTCCTGTACAAGGCAGACCCCGTCCGCGGGGCGGAATGGGCACGCCTGTTCGCCGCCAAGGCGCCCGGCATCCCGTTTCATATCTGGCCCGACATCGGGCAGGCGGACCGCGTGCGCTATCTTGCCGCGTGGGTGCCGCCGCCGGATATCGCGCGGCAGTTTCCCAAGCTGGAACTCTTCTTCTCCACGGGCGCGGGGATCGACCAGTTTGACCTTGCCGCGCTGCCGCCGGAACTGCCGGTGGTGCGCATGGCGGAGCCCGGCGTCGTCGCGGGCATGGTGGAGTACGCCACGATGGCGGTCCTCGCGCTTCACCGCGACCTGCCGGCCTACATCCGGCAGCAGCGCGAGGGCCTTTGGGCCGCGCACCGCGTCTATCCCGCATCGAAGCGGCGTGTGAGCGTCCTCGGCCTGGGCGTGCTCGGACGTGCGGTGCTGGGCCAGCTGCACACACTCGGCTTCCAGCTCGCCGGCTGGAGCCGGACGCGCCGCCAGATTGACGGCGTAGCCTGCTACGCGGGCCAGGAGGAACTGCCTGCGATGCTGGCCGCCACCGACATCCTCGTGTGCCTGCTGCCTCTTACCCAGGAGACGCGCGGCATTCTCGACTCGACCCTGTTTCAATATCTGCCGCGCGGCGCGTCGCTGGTGCATGTCGGCCGCGGGGCGCACCTCGACCACCCCGCTCTGCTCGATGCGCTGGAGACGGGCTGGCTGTCGGGCGCGGTTGTTGATGTCACCGATCCGGAGCCGTTGCCGGCGGGCCACCCCTTCTGGTCACATCCGAAGATCCTGCTCACGCCGCACATCGCGAGCATGACGCAGCCGGAGACGGCCGTGGAACAGGTGCTGGCCAATATCCGCCGGCACGCGGCGGGCGAGCCCTTGATCGGACTGGTTGACCGTTCGCGGGGGTACTGAAAACCATGACCAACGATATCGAAGACTTGCTGCCGGCCCTGGTCGCGCTGCGGCGTGACCTGCACGCGCACCCCGAGCTGGCGTTCGAAGAGCGCCGCACTTCCAGCGTGGTCGCCTCCGCGCTGCGCGGTTGCGGCCTGGAAGTTCATGAGGGAATCGGCGGGACCGGCGTGGTGGGCGTTCTGCGCAAGGGCGATTCGACACGCATGGTGGGCCTGCGCGCCGACATGGACGCGCTTCCCATGCGGGAGGGCACCGGGCGCCCTTACGTCAGCCGCCACCCCGGCGTTCACCACGGCTGCGGCCACGACGGCCACACGGCCATGCTGCTGGGAGCCGCCCAGCAGCTGGCGCGGGCCGGTAGCTTCGATGGCAGCATTGCCTTTATCTTCCAGCCCGCCGAAGAAGGGCGCGCAGGCGCACGCGAGATGGTGCGGCAAGGTTTGTTCGACCGCTTTCCGTGCGAATCCGTGTTCGCCCT
The DNA here is from genome assembly GCF_056402935.1 of Polaromonas sp. P3_B1. Classification (NCBI taxonomy): domain Bacteria; kingdom Pseudomonadati; phylum Pseudomonadota; class Betaproteobacteria; order Burkholderiales; family Comamonadaceae; genus Polaromonas; species Polaromonas sp. P3_B1. Next base: position 49,658 of record NZ_JBFUGK010000007.1, on the reverse strand, counting down.
GCACAACTGGCCCGACCTGCCCGCGGGCACGGTAGCGACAAGGCCGGGGCCCATCATGGCCGCGGCGGATCGCTTCGACATCGTCGTGCGTGGCCAGGGCGGCCACGCGGCGCAGCCGCATCGGACACCCGATGTCGTGCTTGCCGCAAGCCAGCTCGTTGCACAGATGCACACCATCGTGTCGCGGCGAATTCCTCCTACGCAAAACGCCGTCTTGTCGGTGACGCGTATCAGCGGAGGCCAGTCGCACAACGTCCTGCCGGCGGCCGTGGAGCTGACCGGCACCGTGCGCAGTTTCGACTCCACCGTGCAGGACACGATCGAGCAGGCGGTTCGCGACGTCGCGGCGGGTGTCGCGCGCGCAAGCGCTACCGCGATAGAGGTCGAGTACACGCGCTACTACCCCGCGACGATCAACAGCCCTGAGCAGGCGCAACTCGCACTGGAGGCAGCGCGCAGCGTCGGCCTGGAAGCTCAGGTGGCGGAGACGCCGGCTTTCACGTCTGAAGACTTTGCATTCATGCTCCAGCAGCGGCCCGGGGCCTACCTGTGGCTCGGCCAGCGGGGCGCGAACCATGCCGCCCCGCTGCACCACCCCGCGTACGACTTCAACGACGACGTGCTGGCCTGCGGCGTGCGTTGGTTCACAGCCGTCGCGCAAATGGCCCTGCGCTGAACGGGCCCTACTTCAAGCAACGAGACCTACGATGCTCTATTTATCCACTCGCGGCCACCCCGACCGCAAACACTTTTGTGAAATCCTGCTGGAGGGCCTGGCGCCCGACGGAGGTTTGTACCTGCCGGAGCAATACCCACAGGTCACACCTGAGCAACTGTCCAGGTGGCGCGGCCTGCCGTATGCGGACCTCGCCTTTGAAGTCCTTTCGCTCTACATCGACGACATCCCGGCCGGGGACCTGCGCGCAATCTGCCGCAAGACGTACACCGAAGAGGTCTTCGGCACAAAGGAGATCGTTCCGCTCAAGCAGCTGGAGGAGGGCGTGTACCTGCAAGCCCTTTCCAATGGCCCAACGCTGGCCTTCAAAGACATGGCCATGCAATTGCTGGGAAACCTGTTTGAGTATGAGCTGGGCCGACGCGGCCAGGAGCTCAACATTCTGGGCGCTACCAGCGGTGACACCGGTAGCGCCGCAGAGTACGCCATGCGGGGCAAGAAGGGGGTGCGCGTCTTCATGACTTCGCCGTACGGCCGCATGAGCCCCTTCCAGCAGGCGCAGATGTTCAGCCTGCAGGATGCCAACATCCACAACCTCGCCATCGAGGGCGTGTTCGACGACTGCCAGGACATCGTCAAGGCCGTGTCCAACGACCTCGAGTTCAAGCGTAAATACAAGATCGGCACCGTCAACTCGATCAACTGGGCGCGCCTCATGGCGCAGGTGGTCTACTACTTCGCGGGGTATTTCCAGGCCACGAGCCCTCACCCTAACCCTCCCCCGGAAGGGGAGGGGACAAAGCGAGTCAGCTTCGCCGTGCCGTCGGGCAACTTCGGCAACGTCTGCGCTGGCCATGTGGCGCGCATGATGGGGCTGCCCATCGACAAGCTCGTGCTCGCCACCAACGAGAACGACGTGCTGGACGAGTTCTTCCGAACCGGCAACTACCGCGTGCGTGGCGGCGCCGACACCTACGAGACTTCCAGTCCGTCGATGGACATTTCCAAGGCCAGTAACTTCGAGCGCTTTGTTTTCGACCTGCTGGGCCGCGATGCGGAAACGGTCAAGCGCCTGTTCGGCGAAGCGCTTGCGAAGAACGGCCGCTTCGACCTGGGTGCCGACCCAGCCTTCGCGCAGGCTGCTGCGCGCTACGGCTTCCGCAGCGGCAAGAGCACACACGCCGACCGCCTGACGACGATACGCGACACGCACCGGCGCTTTGGCGTGACCATAGACACCCACACGGCCGACGGCCTGAAAGTAGCGCGCCACTTCGTGCAGCCCGGTGTGCCGATGGTCGTGCTGGAGACGGCGCTGCCGATCAAGTTCGCGGCAACCATTGTTGAAGCCTTGGGTCACGAGCCCGACCGGCCCCCGCGATTCCAGGGCATCGAAGACTTGCCCAAGCGCATGACGGTTCTCCCGGCCGACGCGGTGCAGGTCAAGGCCTTCGTCACCGCACACCTGCCCTGATTGAAGCATGGCTGTCTTCACCGAAGTGCCCTACGACGAGGCTGCCGCCTTCCTGCGGCGGGTGGGTCTCGGCAATCTGCGGGCCATGGCGGTCTGCAGCGGCGGCATAGAGAACACCAACTACTTCGTGGACACGGATCGCGGCGAGTACGTGTTGACGCTGTTCGAGCGCCTGGCGTGGGAACAACTGCCGTTCTACCTCCACCTGATGCAGCACCTGGCCAGGCGCGGCCTTCCTGTGCCCAAACCGGCGCCGGACGCGGAAGGCCGCATCCTGCACCGTCTCAAGGGCAAGCCGGCGACAGTGGTGGGAAGGTTGCAAGGAAGGTGTGAACTGTCGCCCGATGCCCGGCACTGCGGCGCAGTGGGCGACATGCTGGCGCGAATGCACCTGGCCGGCAAAGACTATGCACCCCACCAGCCCAACCTGCGCGGCCTGCCGTGGTGGACTGAAACCGTGCCGGCTCTGCTGCCATACGTGGGGAAGGACCAGTGCAAGCTGCTGCTGGACGAACTGGACTTCCAGACGAAAGTCGCTGCCTCCTCTGGCTATGCCGCACTGCCACGCGGCCCGGTACACGCCGACCTGTTTCGCGACAACGTGATGTTCGAGAGCGGTTGCCTGAGCGGTGTCCTCGATTTTTACTTTGCGGGTTGCGACACCTTTCTGTTCGACATTGGGGTTTGTCTCAACGACTGGTGCGTGGATCTGGGGAACGGACGCATCGACGCCGTGCGCAGGGCTGCATTCCTGAACGCTTACCAGTCGGCGCGTCCGCTCGTGGCTGAAGAACAGCGTCTGTTGCCGACCCTTGAGCGGGCCGCGGCTTTGCGCTTCTGGATATCACGGCTCTGGGACTGCCACATACCCCGCGAAGCCGCCGTCCTGAAGGTTCATGACCCCAGCCACTTCGAGCGTGTTCTGCGCCAGCGCGTAAGCGATGCCGCCGGCGCGGGAATTTTCTATCTTCCAGAAAGGACTTTGGGTCAACCTCGGCCCTGACCACCCGTCATGAGAACCACCACTGATTTCTACGCTTCCTTGAGAGACGAACTCGAGGATATGCAGGTCGCAGGCCTGCTCAAGCACGAACGCCCGATCCAGTCCCCGCAAGGAAGCCGGATCGCAACCGCCGACGGGCGGGAAGTGATCAACCTTTGCGCGAACAACTATCTGGGCCTGTCATCTCACCCCGAGGTCATAGCGGCCGCACACGCCGCGCTCGCTGCGCGCGGATTCGGCCTGAGTTCCGTCCGCTTCATCTGCGGCACGCAGGACGTCCATAAAACGCTCGAAGCGCGGCTCTCGCAGTTTGTCGGAACGGAAGACACCATCCTGTACGGATCGGCATTTGATGCCAATGGCGGGCTGTTCGAGACATTGCTCGGGCCCGACGATGCGGTGATCAGCGACGAACTCAATCACGCATCCATCATCGATGGCATTCGTTTGTGCAAGGCCAGGCGTTATCGCTACCGGCACAACGACCTCATGCATTTGCGCGAACAACTGAAATCGGCGGATGAAGCCGGGGCCCGGTACAAGTTGGTGTTCACCGACGGGGTTTTCTCGATGGACGGGACCATCGCCCGCCTCGATGAAATCCGGGCCGTCTGCGATGAGTTCGGAGCATTGCTGGGCGTTGACGACTCGCACGCCACCGGCTTTCTCGGCAAGCGCGGGCGCGGCACCCACGAATACCGAGGTGTCTTTGGCAAGGTCGACATCATCACGGGCACCCTCGGCAAGGCGCTTGGCGGTGCATCCGGGGGGTTCACGAGCGCCCGAGCGGAAGTCGTTCAATTGCTGCGCCAGCGCTCGCGACCCTATCTGTTCTCGAACAGCCTGGCGCCGGTGATCGTCGGCGCGACCTTGAAGGTGCTCGACCTGCTGGAAGCCGGCACAGAGCTGCGCGACGGCCTGGAGGACAACACGCGGCACTTCCGCACAGGACTCGCGGCACGCGGTTTCGAGCTGAAACCCGGCGAACACCCGATCATCCCGGTGATGCTCCATGACGCGGAGCTGTCCCAGAAATTAGCGCGTCGGCTGCTGGAACTCGGGGTTTACGTGACCGGATTCTTCTACCCCGTCGTTCCCAAGGGCCAAGCCCGCATCCGCGTCCAGATCAGTGCACAGCACACCCGTGCCCAGCTTGACGCTGCATTGAGCGCCTTCGCACAGGCCGGTAAAGAGCTGGGGGTGCTCGCATGACTGAATTACCTCGCATTCTCGTCATTGGCGCCAACGGCCAGTTGGGTACAGAGCTCTCGGCAGCTCTGGCGGAGCGTTATGGCGCGGACAACGTTGTGGGCAGCGACCGTCTGGAAGTGGGCCGACACGCCGATCTGCGGTATGAGATGCTGGATGCCACGGACGGCGGCCAACTCAAACAGGTGGTTGAGAAGCATCGCATTACCCAGATCTACCATCTGGCGGCAGCCTTGTCGGCGACGGGCGAGACCGCCCCGGAATGGGCGTGGAAACTCAACATGGGCAGCCTGTTGAACGTCCTGGAGGTTGCGCGGCAACACAAGCTGGACAAGGTGTTCTGGCCGAGCTCTATCGCTGCCTTCGGTCCGACGACACCCGCCGATGCCACGCCTCAACGGACGGTCATGGAGCCCAGTACGGTCTACGGCATTTCGAAGCTGGCCGGCGAGGGCTGGTGCCGCTGGTACTTCGAGAACCATGGCGTGGATGTTCGCGGCCTGCGTTATCCGGGACTCATTTCCTACAAGGCGAGCCCCGGCGGTGGAACAACCGACTATGCGATCGACATTTTCCACGCGGCTCTCAAAGGGGAACGCTACACCTGCTTCCTGGCCGAGGATGAGCCCCTGCCCATGCTCTACATGGACGATGCGGTGCGCGGGACCCTGGAGTTGATGGAAGCCCCCAGTTCAGCTATCACCGAACGCGGCAGCTACAACCTCGCCGGTGTGAGCTTCACGCCCCGCGAGATCGCGCAGGAAATACGAAGGCACCTGCCGGACTTCGAGATCGTGTACCAGCCCGATTTCCGTCAGGCGATCGCCAGCGGGTGGCCCGATTCGATCGACGACAGCTGCGCGCGGCGCGATTGGGGTTGGGCTCCGAGGTACGACCTTGCGGCGACCGTGCGCGACATGTTGAAGAACTTGTCCGGCAGGGTGAAGCCGCGCTCCACCGTGATTGCGTGATGCCGACGGCATTGGCTCTATTGAGAAAGGATCAAATATGAACACACAACACTACATCTCGGGCCGCTGGCAGCCTGCCCAGGACGAGCGCCGCTTCGAGGTCCGCAATCCGGCCGACGACAGCCTGGTTGCACAAGTGAGCGAAGGCGGCGCTGCCGACGCGCGGCTGGCCGCGGATGCCGCCGCCTTGGCGCTGCCGGCCTGGAAGGCGCGCCCGCCGCGTGAGCGCTGCCTGATCCTCAGGAAATGGCAGGCGCTGATCGAACGTGACGTGGAGCCGCTCGCCCAACTGATTTCGCGCGAACAGGGCAAGCCGCTGGCCGAGGCGCGCGGCGAGATCGCCTACGCCGCCGGCTACGTGGAATGGTTCGCCGAGGAGGGCGTGCGCGCCAACGGCGAAGTGATCGCCGCGCCCGTCACCTCCAAGCGTTTCATCGTGCTGAAGGAAGCCGTAGGCGTCGTGGCGGTGGTCACGCCGTGGAACTTCCCGGCCGCGATGATCGCGCGCAAGATCGCGCCCGCGCTGGCCGCCGGCTGCACGGTGCTGGCCAAGCCGGCCGAGGACACGCCGCTCACGGCGCTGGCCCTGGTCAAGCTGGCCGAGGAGGCCGGTGTGCCGCCGGGCGTGCTCAATATCGTGTCGGCTTCGCGCGAACGTACCCCGCAGGTCGTGGGCGAGTGGCTTGCCGACCCGCGGGTGCGAAAAATCAGCTTCACGGGCAGCACCCCGGTGGGCAAGCTGCTGGCGCGCGATTCCGCCGCGACGCTGAAGAAGCTGTCGCTGGAGCTGGGCGGCAACGCGCCTTTCATCGTGTTCGAGGATGCGGACCTGGACGCCGCCGTCGAAGGACTGATGGCGGCCAAGTTTCGCAACGGCGGGCAGACCTGCGTGAGCCCGAACCGCGTCTACGTCCACGCCACCGTGCACGATCGTTTCATCGATAAGTTGGCCGCGCGTGTGGGCGCCCTGAAGCTTGGGCCGGCGGACTGGCCAGCGGCCGAGATCGGCCCGATGATCAACGCCCGTGCGGTGGACAAGATCGAGCGCCACGTGAACGATGCCGTAGCAAAGGGTGCCAAGGTCGTCGTGGGCGGCCGACGGGTGCGCAATGAAACGGCGCACGGCCCGAATTACTACGCGCCCACGGTGCTCATCAACGCCACGCGGGAGATGGAACTGTCGTGCGAGGAAACCTTTGGCCCGGTGGTGCCGGTCTTCCGCTTCGCGAATGAAGCCGAGGTGATGGAGCAGGCCAACGACACGCCCTACGGGTTGGCCGGTTACTTCTATTCAAACGACGTCAAGCGCATCTGGCGCGTGGCTTCGGCCCTGGAAACCGGCATGGTCGGCATCAACGAAGGCGCCATCGCCGCGCAGGCCGCGCCCTTTGGTGGCGTGAAGGAGTCGGGGTACGGCCGTGAAGGCTCGCATTGGGGCCTTGACGAGTATTTGCACACCAAGTACCTGTGCCAGGGCGGGCTGGGGTAAGGCAAAACGCGCAAGCCTAGAAATCCGCCACCTTGCCCCAAGCCGATGTGTTGAACCGGGCCGGGTCGAAAGGCTTGGGGTCAAAGATCGGCTCGGCCCCGGACACGATGTCGGCGATCAGGTGGCCCGCGCCGGGGCCTATGCCGAAACCGTGGCCTGAAAAACCCGCGGCCAGGATCAGCCCGGGCACCTGCGGCAGTTCGCCGATGCCCGGCACGCCGTCGGGCGTGCTGTCGATATAGCCCGCCCAGGTGTTGGCGATGCGGGCTTCACGCAGCGCGGGCAACAGCTTGACGGCACGGCGGTGGGTTTCGCGGACACCCGCGGCGTCGGGCCTGGGGTTGAGGATGCGCGCCCGTTCCATGGGCGTGATGTCGTCCAGCTTCCAGCGCGCGCGGGTTTCGTGGCCCCAGCGCATGCCTTCCAGGCCGCCGGGGAACACATTGCGCCAGCGCTTGGCGAACATGGGGATGAACTGCGGCGCAAAGCGCAGCAGCTGCGGCGTGGGGTCGGCGCGTCCGCGGCCGCTGATGGCCAGCACGTAATGGCCGTCGGGGCGCCGGGTGACGGCGACGTTGGGGCCGGCCAGCGCGGCCGGCAGTTGCTGCGCCGGCGGTGACACACGCACGATGGACTGGCGTATCGTGGCCAGCGGAAACCGCACGTCAAGCTGGTTGCAGAAGGACGATGCCCACGCACCGCCCGCGAGAACGGCGGCGCGGGTCTTGATGGTCCCGGCTTCGGTGACGACGCCGCTGAGGCGGCCGCCTTCCATCTCGATGCCGCGCGCGGCGCAGTTCTGGTGGACGGTGCCGCCCAGCTTGATGAGTGCGGCCGCAACAGCCGGCGCCGCCTTGGCCGGGTCGGCCGTGCCGTCGCTGGGCGAGAAGACGCCGCCCTTCCACGCGCGGCCGGTGGCCCGCCCGCGTTCGGAGGCTTCGCTGCCGCTGAGCATGTGGGTGGTCACACCGGCGGTGATCGCGAACTCGCGCCACTTGGCCCAACCCGCGATCTGGGCTTCGTCATCGCTGAGGTAGAGCAGGCCGCAGCGCTTGAAGCCCGTGTCTTCGCCGCTGTCGGCGGCAAACTGGTCCCAGAGCTCCAGGCTGCGGGTGGCCATGGGCAGCTCGCGCGCATCGCGGTTCTGCTGGCGGCACCAGCCCCAGTTGCGGCTCGATTGCTCGGCGCCTATGCGGCCTTTTTCGATCAGGGCGACCGAAAGCCCGCGTTTGGCCAGGTAGTAGGCGGTAAACACACCGATGATGCCGCCGCCGATCACGACGACGTCGGCGCTGGCCGGCGGGGTGGGCGAAGTTTCCAGGAGGCGCAGGGGTTGCGGCAGGGTAGGTGGCATCGTCGTTGCCGCGCCCTGGGCGCGTTGCATGGTCAGCGGTGGGTTCATGCTGCCATGGTAGGTGCTGGCGGGCAACCGGTGCTGCCGGATTGCGGCCTTCTTGCAACGAACAATGCTGTTCTCGGTGGATGGGAAGGAGATTCTGCTCCAGGGCCGGCGCGCCATGCCGCAGCCCTGCAAAGCCCGGCCGGCCCTGCCGGCTGCCTGTGCCGCGCGGCGCCCTGAATACCGGGGTTTCTGTGCGGCGGCCGTGTGAAAACAGGATTTTGTGCAGGCCCTTCGTGTTGTACTTGTACATGCAGGAATACAGAACGACCAGAGAGAGACCACCCGTGAAAACACTGCTGCTCAAGAAAGAAGAAGTCCGCGGATTGATCCGCATGAAGGAAGTCATCGGCACGGTGGAGGAGGCCTACAAGGCCTTCAACAGCGGCCAGGTGATACAACCCCCCTACATCGGCATCGACCTGCCTTCACACCGCGGGGAGATTGACTTCAAGCTGGGCTACAACCAGGGCAACGAAATGATCTCCATGAAGGCGTCCTCGGGCGGATTTACCGGCAACCCGGAGCAATACGGGGTACCCAACGGCATGGGGACCGTGCTGCTGTTTGACGGCATGAGCGGCGCCCTGGTCTGCGTGATGGACGGAAGCCTGCTCACAGGCCTCAGGACCGGCGCGTGCGGCGCCGTCTCGGTCAAGGCGCTGGCAAGAAAGAACGCGAGCAGGATCACCTCGATCGGCAACGGCAACCAGGCCAGGATGCAGATACGCGCCATCAGGGAGGTGATGAAGATCGAAGAAATCCACGCCTGGGACCACCATCCCGAGACACTGGCCAGGTACAAGGCGGACATTGAAAGCGAGTTCGACATCCCCGTGGTCATGGCCAATTCGAAGCAAGAGGCCGTAGCCAACGCCGACATCCTGATCACCACCACCCGCGGGAAAGGCTCGCTGGTGGAAGCCCAGTGGATCAAGCCCGGCACGCACATCGTCGCGATCGGCACGGATGCGCCGGGCAAGCAGGAGTTCGATCCGCAGATTTTCCGGGGTGCGAAAGTCGTCGTCGACTCCATCGCCCAGTGCATCGAGAAAGGCGAAACTCAGCACCCTTTGAAGCAGAAGATCATGGCGCAGGGCGATATCCATGCGGAGATCGGCGAGATCCTGCTGGGCAGGAAGCCGGGGCGCGCGAATGACGACGAGGTCACCATCTTCGACTCCACCGGCATGGCCATTCAGGACAACACGACGGCGGCGAAGATTTACCGCAACGCCATCGAGAACAAGGTCGGCGCCTTCTTCGAGTTCCTCGAATAAGGTTTCACCGGCGCAAAAAAAAGCCGCTCAGCGGCTTTTTTTTATGGCGCCAAATGTTTGCTCCGGGTATTTGCTCCGAGTGTTTGCTCCGAGTGTTTGCTCGAATTGCGCTTATTCAGCGTCTTTGTAGATCTCGGCCAGGTCGGACAGGTTCCAGTTCCCGCCGCTCAAGACCGCGCAGACCTTCTCATCGGGCCTCACCTTGACAGCGCCGGCCAGCAAGGCCCCGATGCCGATGGAAGCAGCGGGCTCGGCGATCAGCTTGGCATCCTTGGCCAGCACACGCATGCCCGCGATGATGTGCTCGTCTTCCACGAGGACGATCTCGTCCACGTACTTTTCGATGATGGGAAACGGGTTCTGGCCCGGAACGCTGATGCGCACCCCGTCCGCGATGGTGTTCTTCAGCGGAAGCGAGGTGCGTTGCTTGTTGATCCGGCTTTGGTAGTACTTGGGCGTCAAGGCGGGCTCCGCGCCTATGACGCGCACCGACGGCTTGATTTCCTTGATGGCGGTGGCGATTCCCGACAGCAGGCCGCCGCCGCCCAGGGGAACGATGACGGTGTCCACATCCTCCAGGTCCTCCAGGATCTCGCAGCCTATGGTTCCCTGGCCGGCCATGACCATCGGGTCCTCAAAGCCGTGAATTGCCGCGTACTGGTTCTCTTCGGCGATCTCGCACACCCTTTTCCAGCGGGCGGCCGTGTCCCCGTCGAAAAGAATGACTTCCGCTCCCAGGGCCTGGGTGTTCTCGATCTTGATCCTGGGCGTCGTCACCGGAACCACAATGATCGCCTTGACGCCCAGCATCCTGGCGGCATAGGCGATGCCCTGGGCATGGTTGCCTGAAGAGGTGGCAATAAGGCCGTTGGCGATTTGCTCTCTCGGGAGCGACAGTGCCTTGTTCAGCGCGCCCCGAATCTTGAAGGCGCCCGTGATCTGCAGGGTTTCAGGCTTGAGATAAAGCTGGCAGCCAACGGCTGGCTCGATCTTCTCTGCCCGCAACAAGGGCGTATGCCTGATGTGCGGCTTCAGCCGTTCCCGGGCTTCCCGGATGTCCTGAAGGGTCGGGTAGTTGCGCATCTTGCTTTTCACTTTCGAATATTGTTTTCAGCCGGGCTCGCCCTGCCAGCCCAGGATGGACTTGGTCTCCAGGTACTCCTGCAGCCCCTCGACCCCATACTCGCGCCCATTGCCCGAGTGCTTGTAGCCGCCGAACGGGGCATGCGGGTTCCAGGGCGGGTTGTTGATGTGCACCTGGCCGGAACGAATCCGCGCCGCGACCGCGCGCGCCGCGGCCAGGTCCCGGCCCTGCACGTGCGCGCCCAGGCCGTAGACGGTGTCGTTGGCGATCTCCACGGCTTCGTCCACGCTGTCATAGGGAATGATGGCCAGCACCGGCCCGAAGATCTCTTCCTGCGCGATGCGCATGCGCGTATGCACGTCGGAAAAAATCGTCGGGCGCGCGTAAAAGCCGCGCTCCAGGCCCTGCGGCCGGCCGGGGCCGCCGCAGACAAGCCGCGCGCCTTCGGCGATGCCCGCGTCAATCATTTCCTGCACACGGTTGAACTGTGCGCGGTTGGCCACCGGGCCGTGCGTGGTCTGCGGCGAGCGCGGGTCGCCCACCACCAGGGTGGCGGCCGCCTCGCAGGCGATGCGCTCGACCTCCGCCAGGCGCTCGCGCGGTACGATCATGCGCGTCGGGGCGCTGCAGGACTGGCCCACGTTGCGAAAGCCCGCCGCCACGCCGGCCGCCACGGCACGCGGGAAATCCGCATCCGGCAGGATAAGGTTGGGCGATTTGCCGCCCAGCTCCTGGGCCACGCGCTTGACGGTGGGTGCGGCCGCCTGCGCCACCAGGATGCCGGCCCGGTTCGAGCCGGTGATCGAGATCATGTCCACGTCGGGATGCGCCGACAGCGCGGCGCCGACTTCCAGCCCGCTGCCGTTTACGAGGTTGAACACACCGGCGGGGATGCCGGCGTCGTGCAGCACCTGGGCAAAGAGCAGGGCGCTCAGCGGCGACAGCTCGCTGGGCTTGAGCACCACGGTGCAGCCTGCCGCCAGGGCGGGGCCGACCTTGGCGGTGATCTGGTACAGCGGCCAGTTCCAGGGCGTGATCAGCGCGCAGACGCCGATGGCCTCGCGCATGATGGCCACGCCCTCGCGATGGATGAGGAAGGGATAGCTGCCCGCGTTGTCACGGGCCACGCGGATGTGCTCTGCCGCCATGGGAACCTGCGCGCTGCGCGCCGTACTGATCGCAGCGCCCATCTCGAGCGAGATCGCCTGGGCGAACAGCTCCGCCCGCTCAAGGATCAGGCTGTGCACGCGGCCAAGAAGCGCAGCCCGGCTTTGCGGCGAACTGACGGACCAGGTCTTGAAGGCGGATCGCGCCGCGATCACCGCCTCGTCCACGTCCTGCGCATTGCCCAGGGCGATCTCCGCGATGGCATCCTCCGTCGATGGGTCGATGACGCTGGTTCGGTCGTGCCCCATGGGCAGCACCCATTCGCCGCCTATGTAAAGGCGATCCAGCAGGCCGCTGCTTGTGAGTTGCTCTACCAGGCGCGTTGCATCGCCATTTCCCATGATTGCCTCTCAAAAAGAATCGAAGTCATGGTACGCCCCTGCCCCGGAATTGATCTGCCGTTTAGGCGCGGGCATTCGGCATGAACAGTGCACAAGCGGCGCACAACCGCAGCATCTGCGGCGGCTCTTCAATAGCATTCATTGGAAGGCGCCGGCGACGTCGCCCAGGCTTTGCACCACCCTTGCAGGAGGACGTTTTCATGCGCTTTTGTCCCAAGTCCAGCGGCTCCGACCGCCCCGGCGCACCGGCCTGCGACACCCGCGGGGCGTGGGCCGCAAGCCGCCGCAGGCCCGCCGCACACCATGCCGCCGGCCATCCGCAAAACCGCAGTTTTAACCACGCACCCCCGTACGATCAAGGCATATCCCCGGTCGCGCGGTGCTCCAATGCCTTTACCCCCCACGAGAAACCAGGAGAACACCATGGCAGATAAGAAGCAACTAAGCGGCCTGATCGGCCCTGAAGAGAGCACGCGCATTCTTGGTGCGCTGCAGCGCGGTGCAAACCGCCGCGACGTGCTGGCCATGCTGATGGCCGGCGGCATGCAGGCCACGCTGGCCGGCGGCATCGCGGGCGTTGCTACCAGCGCGCATGCGCAAACGCCGCGCAAGGGCGGTCGCCTCAGGGTGGCCGAAGCCAGTTCCGGGGTGAGCGACACCCTGGATCCGGCCAAGCAAGGCAACGCGACCGACTATTCCCGCGGCTTCATGTTCTACAACGGATTGACCTACCTGGACGGGAGCCTGACACCGCAGCCCCAGCTGGCCGAGGCGTTTAGCACCAAGGACGCCAAGACCTGGATATTCAAGCTGCGCAAGGGCGTCACCTTCCACGACGGCAAGCCGCTGGCGCCGGCCGACGTTGTGTTCTCGCTGATGCGACACAAAAACCCGGCCATCGGCTCCAAGGCCAAGGTGCTGGCAGACCAGATCGAAGACGTGACGGCCACCGGCCCCAATGAAGTCACCATCCGCCTGGTGGCGCCCAATGCCGACCTGCCGGCCATCCTGGGCACCTACCACTTCCACATCGTCAAGGACGGCACGACCGATTTCAACGCAGGCATTGGCACGGGGCCCTACAAGGTCAAGGAGTTCAAGCCCGGCGTGCGCGCGATCGCCGTGCGCAACGAGAACTACTGGAAGCCCAACCGGCCTTACCTGGACGAGATCGAGCACGTGGGCATCAGCGACGAAACGGCGCGCGTGAACGCGCTGCTGGCGGGCGAACTTGATCTGATCGCCCGGGTCAACCCGCGCTCCATCGACCGCGTCAACGCCAGCGGCAAGGCCGTCATCTTCGAAACCAAGGGCGTTTCGTACACCGACCTGATCATGCGGCGCGACAGCGGCCCAGGCGCCAACCCGGACTTCGTGATGGCCATGAAGCTGCTGTTCAACCGCGAGCAGATGCTCAAGTCCATCCAGCTGGGCCGTGGCGTCGTGGCGAACGACCAGCCCATCAATCCGGGCGACCGCTTCTTCTTCAAGGGCCTGAAGCAGCGCCCCTACGATCCCGAGAAGGCGAAGTGGCACTTGCAAAAGGCCAATCTGGGCAGCGCCGCCATCCCCGTGGTGGCCTCAACGGCCGCCACCAGCTCGGTGGAGATGGCCCTGGTGCTGCAGCATGCGGCGCGGCAGGCCGGCCTGAACCTGGACGTGCGCAACATGCCGGCCGACGGCTACTGGTCGCAGCACTGGATGAAGCACCCGGTCAATTTCGGCAACATCAACACGCGCCCCACGGCCGACCTGGCGCTGACCCTGTTCTTCAAGTCCGACTCTCCCACCAACGAGTCCGGCTGGAAGAACGAGAAGTTCGACCAGTTGCTGGTGGCCGCGCGCGGCGAAACCGACCAGGCCAAGCGCACCCAGATGTACGCCGACATGCAGGTCCTGATCCACAACGAAGGCGGTATCGGCATTCCGATGTTCCTCTCCAGCCTGGACGGCCACAGCAAGAAGCTCAAGGGCTTGCAGGCGATCCCGCTGGGCGGGATGATGGGTTCGAGTTTCGCGGAACACGTGTGGTTGGACACTTGAAACACCCCCGAAGCGCCTTTGGCGCTCCCCCCTCAAGGGGGCGCCACCTGCGGCCCGGCGAAGCCGGTTCCGCGATGGCACTTGAACGGAAGAGCCTTGTATGAACTTCACGATTTTGAAACTGGTTGCCAACCGGATTGTTGCCGGCCTGGCTTCGCTGCTGGCGGTGTCGGCGGTGGTGTTTGCCATCACCGCCGTGCTGCCGGGCGATGCGGCCGAAGAGAAGCTGGGGCAGGACGCCACGCCTGAAGCGGTGGCGGCGCTGCGCAAGGAGATGGGCCTGGACCGCAGTGCGGTGCTGCGCTACTTCGACTGGCTGGGCGGCATGGCCAAGGGCGATGCCGGCAAGTCGGTGGTCACCGGCATGCCGGTGGGTGAGGCCGTTAACAGCCGCCTGCCCGCCTCGCTGCTGCTGGCCGCGGTGACGACGGCATTTTCCGTGCCGCTGGCCTTGGGCCTGGGCATCCTGTGCGCCTTGCGGCGCGGTTCGGCTTTCGATCGCTTCATCAGCATGGCGACGGTGGCTGTGGTGTCGGTACCGGAATTCCTGGTGGCCACGCTGGCCGTGCTGGTGTTCGCGGTGCAGCTCAAATGGCTGCCCGCGCTCTCCTACGATGTCAACATTTCCTCGCCGGGCGAAATGCTGCGCTCCTTCGCCTTGCCGGTGCTCAGCCTGGGCAGCGTGATCGTGGCGCAGATGCTGCGCATGACGCGCGCGGCCGTCATCGACCAGATGGCGGCGGCCTATATCGAGATGGTGCGGCTCAAAGGCGCGAGTGCCGCGCGCACCGTGCTGTTCCACGCGCTGCCCAATGCCATCGGCCCCATCGCCAACGCGGTGGCGCTGAGCCTCTCGTACCTGTTGGGCGGTGTGATCATCGTTGAGGTGATCTTCAATTACCCGGGCATCGCCAAGCTCATGGTGGACGCCGTCTCCCAACGGGACATGCCCCTGGTACAGGCCTGCGCCATGATCTTCTGCGCCGCTTACCTGATCCTGGTGATGCTTGCCGACGTGTGCGGCATCGTCGCCAACCCACGATTGAGGCACCAATGAACGTTGCAACCCTTGTACCTTCGGCGGCGGTCACCAAGCGCCGCGCCTGGCTCTCGGGCTGGTCCCGTGCCGGCAAGTTCGGCCTGGCCGTGCTGGCCTTCTGGGTGGCCGTGGCGATCTACGCCTGCTTCGTGCCTGACAACGCGCTCGGCGAGATGTCCGATGCCGGCGTCTTCCAGGGCATGAGCGCGCAACACTGGCTGGGCACCGACTACCTGGGCCGCGACATGCTCCTGCGCATTGTTGCGGGCACGCCCTACACCATAGGCGTGGCTTTCATCGCGACGCTGATCGCCTGCGGCGTAGGGGCGGTGCTCGGCCTGCTGGCCGCCGTGACGGGCGGCGCGGTCGACGCGGCGCTCAGCCGCGTGCTCGACACCCTGGTCTCCATCCCGAGCAAGATGTTCGCGCTGGTGATCATTGCCGGCTTCGGCTCCTCGGTCCCGCTGCTCATTGCGGTGACGGCCATCGTCTACATGCCGGGCGCCTACCGCATCATCCGCTCGCTGGCCGTGAACATCAACGCCATGGACTACGTGCTGGTGGCCCGCGCCCGCGGCGAACGCCACGCCTACATCATGCGCCGCGAAATCCTGCCCAACATCACCGGCCCGCTGCTGGCCGACATGGGGCTGCGTTTCGTCTACGCCCTGCGTCTGCTGGCGAGCCTGAGCTTCCTGGGCCTGGGCGTGCAGCCGCCCATGGCCGACTGGGGCTCGCTGGTGCGCGAGAACCTGGGCGCCTTGCCGGTGGGCGGCGTCTCGGTGCTTGCCCCCGCCCTTGCGATCGCCGTGCTGACGATCGCTGTCAACCTTGTGATTGACAACTTGCCGGGCCACACCGACGCCGATCGGGAGACGAAGTGACTCCCCCGAAGCGCCTTCGGCGCCTCCCCCTCCGGGGGCGCACCCTGCGGCCCGGCAAAGCCGGTTCCGCGAGTGCCCTCGCACGAATCTTCGGCCTTCATACATCGCGGGTGTTCCGCAGCATGGATAACTGATATGGGTGCTACTGTTCTTGTGAATGAACTGCGCGTTGTAGCGCAGGCCGCCGGCGGCGAAACGGAAATTGTCAAAGGCGTGTCCTTCCGCATCGAGCCCGGTGAGGTGCTGGCGCTGATCGGTGAGTCCGGCTCCGGCAAGACCACCATAGGCCTGGCCCTCATGGGCTACGCGCGCAGCGGCTGCCGCATCGCCGGGGGCAGCGTGCGCATCGGCGACACCGACGTGCTGGCGCTCACCGAATCCGAACGCCGCCGGCTGCGCGGCCGCCGCGTTTCGTACATCGCGCAGAGCGCTGCCGCTTCGTTCAACCCGTCCCGCACCATCATGGACCAGGTGGTCGAGACCGCGCACATCCACTCGCTGATGTCGCGCGCCGAGGCCGAGAAAAAAGCCGTGACGCTGTTCCGTGAACTGGCCTTGCCGCAACCCGACACCATAGGCCAGCGCTACCCGCACCAGGTTTCGGGCGGGCAGCTGCAGCGGCTGATGGCCGCGATGGCGCTGATGAGCGACCCGGACCTGGTGATCTTCGACGAGCCCACCACGGCCCTGGACGTCACCACCCAGATCGAGGTGCTGCACGCCTTCCGGCGCGTGGTGCGCGAGCGCAAGACCACGGCGGTCTATGTCACGCACGACCTGGCGGTGGTGGCCCAGATGGCCGGCCGCATCCTGGTGCTGCGCGACGGCGCCGAGCGCGAGATCGGCACCACGCAGCAGATCATCACCACACCGAAAGACGACTACACACGCAGCCTGATCGCCGCCGCCAACCCCAAGGCGCGCACCGGTGAGGCGCATGCCGAGGGCGCCACGCCGCTGCTGGAAGTGCGCAACCTGGTCGCCGGCTACGGCCCCCTGGACAAGCACGGCCGGCCCGCTTCGCCCGTGCTCGACGACGTAAGCCTGCGCCTGTACCGCGGCCAGGCCATCGGCGTGATCGGCGAATCGGGCTCAGGCAAGACCACGCTGGCGCGTGTGGTGGCCGGGCTGATAGGCCCCGCCGGCGGCCAGATCATGTTCGACGGCAAACCGCTGCCGCGCCTGGTATCGCAGCGAACGCCCGAGGAACTGCGCCGCATCCAGATCGTGTTCCAGATGGCGGACACGGCGCTCAATCCTTCGCACACCATCGCCGACATCCTCGCCAGGCCGCTGCAGCTGTACCGTGGCCTGAAGGGCGAGGCACTGGACAAGCGCATCGCGCAGCTGCTCGACCTCGTGCAACTGCCGCAGGCTTGCGCACGGCGCTTGCCCGTCGGGCTGTCCGGCGGGCAGAAGCAGCGCGTCAACCTGGCGCGCGCGCTGGCTGCCGACCCCGACCTGATTCTGTGCGATGAAGTGACCTCGGCGCTGGACACCGTGGTGGGCGCCGCCATCCTCGACCTGCTGGCGCAGCTGCGCAAGGAGCTCGGCGTGTCCTATATGTTCATCAGCCACGACATGAACACCGTGCGTGCCGTGTGCGACGAGATTGTGGTGCTCTACGCCGGCCAGAAGGTGGAGTCGCTCACGCGTTCGGCCTTCGCGCACGCGCCGCGCCATCCCTACTTCCATCTGCTGGCGAACTCCGTTCCGGAATTGCGCCAGGGCTGGCTGGAAGAAGTCGGGGCGGCGCAGCGCGCGGCCCTGCCGCTGGTGCAGGCGCCTATCGACCGCGCGGGCATCTGCAGCTTTCTGGACCGCTGTCCCTTGCGTGTGGCCGGCCTGTGCGACAGCAAGACGCCGCCGCGGCGCGAGCTTGAAGGTGGGGTGGAGGTCTTTTGCCACCGCAGCGCCGACGAACTGCTGCAGCTGCAGAAAACCAAGGTGCAGCCGCAGGAATGCACGGCCTGAGCCGCGGCCGTTTCATCCGAATTGAATTGCCCTGAACCGAACCGAACTGAACCGAACCGACATGGAAACACTGAACTTCATTGAAGGCCGCTGGCAAGCGGCCCAGGACGCCCGCCAATTCGAGGTGCGCAACCCGGCCGACGACAGCCTGATCGCCACCATCGCCGATGGCGGCGCCGCCGATGCGCGCCTGGCCGCCGATGCTGCGGCCCAGGCGCTGCACGCCTGGAAGGCGCGTCCGCCGCGCGAGCGTTGCCTCATCCTCAAGAAATGGCAGGCGCTGATAGAGCGCGACGTGGAGCCGCTGGCCGCGCTGATCTCGCGCGAGCAGGGCAAGCCGCTGGCCGAATCGCGCGGCGAGATCGCCTATGCCGCGGGCTATGTGGAATGGTTCGCGGAAGAGGGTGTTCGCGCCCACGGTGAAGTCATCGCCGCGCCCGTCACCTCCAAGCGCTACATCGTGCTGCGGGAAGCCGTTGGCGTCGTGGCCGTTGTCACGCCCTGGAATTTCCCGGCCGCGATGATCGCGCGCAAGATTGCGCCCGCGCTCGCCGCCGGCTGCACCGTGGTCGCCAAACCCGCCGAAGACACGCCGCTGACATCGCTGGCGCTGGTGAAGCTGGCCGAGGAAGCCGGTGTGCCCCCGGGCGTGCTCAACATCGTGCCCGCCTCGCGCGATCGCACGCCGGAAGTCGTCGGCGAATGGCTGGCCGACGGGCGCGTGCGCAAGATCAGCTTCACCGGCAGCACGCCGGTGGGCAAGCTGCTGGCGCGCGAGTCCGCCACCACGCTCAAGAAGCTGTCGCTGGAGCTGGGCGGCAACGCGCCCTTCATCGTGTTCGAAGATGCCGACATCAACGCGGCCGTCGAAGGCCTGATGGCCTCGAAATTCCGCAACGGCGGCCAGACCTGCGTGAGCCCCAACCGCGTGTACGTCCACCAGACGGTGCACGACCGTTTTGTCGACAAGCTGGCGGCCCGCGTGGGCGCGCTGAAGGTCGGTCCCGCAACCTGGCCGCAGGCCGAAATCGGCCCCATGATCAATGCCCGTGCGCTGGACAAGATAGAGCGCCATGTGAACGACGCCGTGGCCAAGGGCGCCAAGGCGGTGGTGGGCGGTTGCCGCGTGCGCAACGACGTCGCCACCGGGCCCAACTACTACGCGCCCACGGTGCTGACCGGTGCCACCAAAGAGATGGCCCTGTCCTGCGAGGAAACCTTCGGCCCCGTGGCCGCCATCTTCCCCTTCGCGACCGAAGAGGAAGTTGTCGCACTGGCCAACGACACGCCTTACGGCCTGGCCGGTTACTTCTATTCGAACGACGTCAAGCGCATCTGGCGCGTGGCCTCGGCGCTGGAGACCGGCATGGTCGGCATCAACGAAGGCGCCATCGCCGCGCAGGCCGCGCCCTTCGGCGGTGTGAAGGAATCGGGTTACGGCCGTGAAGGCTCGCACTGGGGCCTGGACGATTACCTGCACACCAAGTACCTTTGTCAAGGCAATCTCGCATGAAAGTCCTGGTGCTAGGCGCCGGCGTGATCGGCACCACCACGGCCTACTACCTGGCCCGGGCGGGCCATGAGGTCACGGTGGTCGACCGCCAGCCCGGCCCCGCGCGGGAAACGAGTTTCGCCAACGCCGGCCAGGTGTCGCCGGGTTATGCCGCACCCTGGGCCGCGCCCGGCGTGCCGCTCAAGGCCTTGCGCTGGATGTTCCAGAAGCATGCGCCCCTGGCCATAGGGCTTGACGGCAGCATGGATCAGTTGCGCTGGATGTGGCAGATGCTGCGCAACTGCAGCCCGCGGCGCTATGCAGTCAACAAGGAGCGCATGGTGCGGCTGGCCGAATACAGCCGCGACTGCCTGGCGCAGCTGCGCGAAGACACCGGCCTGCGCTACGAGGGCCGCGAGGGCGGCACGCTGCAGGTATTTCGCACCCAGGCGCAACTCGACGCTGTCGGCAAGGACGTGGCCGTGCTGCGCGCCGCGGGCGTGCCCTATGAACTGCTGGGCCCCGAAGACCTGCTGCGCGCCGAACCGGCCATCGCCACCGGGCCGCTGGTCGGCGGGCTGCGCCTGCCCGGCGATGAAACCGGCGACTGCCATTTGTTTACCACCGGCATAGGCCACCTGGCGCAGTCCATGGGCGTGCGCTTTTCTTTCGGCGAGACCCTGGACCGCGTGGAGGTCTGCGCAGGCCGCGTGGCCGGCGTGCGGCAGGGCCGCAGCCTGCTGAAGGCCGATGCCTATGTGATGGCGCTGGGCTCGTATTCCACCGCCCTGCTGTCGGGCCTGCTCCCCATCCCCGTCTATCCGGTCAAGGGTTATTCGATCACCGTGCCCATTGCCGACGAAGGCCGCGCGCCGGTGTCCACCGTGCTGGACGAGAGCTACAAGATCGCCATCACGCGTTTTGACCGCCGCATCCGCGTGGGCGGCATGGCGGAGTTGCGTGGTTTTGACATGCGCCTGAACCCGCGGCGCCGCGAAACGCTGGAGCTGTGCCTGAACGACTTGTTCCCCGGCGCCGGCGACACCGCCGCCGGCAGCTTCTGGACCGGCCTGCGCCCCATGACGCCCGACGGCACGCCGCTGGTGGGGCGCACGCCGCTGTCCAACCTGTACCTGAACACCGGCCACGGCACGCTGGGCTGGACCATGGCCTGCGGCTCCGCGCGCCTGCTGGCCGATGTCATGAGCGGCCGCGCACCCGAAATCCGCGCCGACGACCTGTCGGTGCAGCGCTATGCGCAGCCGAAATCGCGACAGTGGACGGGTTCTTGCGCCAAACCTGAGCTGAGTCACTGACGCCGGTGTGCCGATCGTCGCCCACCGTAAGGGCGCCGATTAGCGAATGGTCAACGCCGGGCCAGCAAGTGCTGGACCACGACGTGCTTCACCTTGCGCTCGGTGCTGATGGCGTAGCAGTTTTCATCCACGCCATCGCAAGCACCTTGTTCGTCAAGCCCAGCACCACCTGCAGTGCCATCGCCGTCGCGCCGACGATGAACACGACGTCGCCGAAGGTGCGCACCCAGCGCAGGTTTTGCAGCAGGGGCTGTTGCATGAATTCCTCGCTGCGCGCGTACCACAGTCCTTCGCTGACGCTGGCGTGGAACTGGATGATCCCGATAGGCAGCAGGCTGGTGAAGATCATCAGCACCAGGCCGGCGTTGAGGCCCCAGAACGCGGTTTTCATCAAGGGCGCGCTGAAGCGATAGTCCGGGCGCAGGTAGCGCAGCACCAACAGCGTGAAGCCCAGCGCCAGGAATCCGTAAACCCCGAACAGCGCGGCATGCGCGTGCACCGGCGTGGTGTTCAGCCCCTGGATGTAGTACAGCGACATCGGCGGGTTGATCATGAAGCCGAAGACACCGGCGCCCAGCATGTTCCAGAAGGCGACGGCGACGAAGAACATCATCGGCCATTTGAGGTTTTCCATCCAGGCGGCGCGCGCCTTGAGCCGCCAGTTCTCCCAGGCTTCATGGCCCAGCACGATCAGCGGCACCACCTCGAGGGCGCTGAAGCTCGCGCCGACCGCCATCACCGGCGTGGTGGTGCCGGCAAAGTACATGTGGTGAAAGGTTCCGGGAATGCCGCCCAGCATGAACAGGGACGCCGATGCAAGGCTCGCGGCCGTGGCCATGCGCAGCGAGACCAGGCCTAGCGTGGAGAAGATGAAGGCCAGCGCCGTGGTGGCGAAGACTTCGAAGAAGCCTTCCACCCAGAGATGGACCACCCACCAGCGCCAGTATTCCATGACCGACAGGTGGGTGCGCTCGCCGTAGAAAAGGCCGGCGCCGTAGAACAGACCGATGGCGCCCACCGAGGCGGTGAGCAGCGCGAGCAGGTTCTTGTCGCCGCCTTTCGTCAGCAGCGCCGGGACGACACCGCGCAGCATCAGCACCAGCCATAGCAGGATGCCGGTGAACTTGCCGATCTGCCACAGGCGCCCCAGGTCCACGTACTCGTAGCCCTGGTGCCCGAGCCAGAAATTCCATTCGGGCGGCATCAGCTGCGCGATAGCGAGGTAGTTGCCGGTGAAGGAACCGACAACGACGACGACCAGCGCCCAGAACAGCACATCCACACCGGCCTTCTGGAACTTCGGGTCCTTGCCGCCGTTGATCAGCGGCGCGAGGAACAGGCCCGCGGCGAGGAAGCCGGTGGCGATCCAGAACAGGGCGGCCTGGATGTGCCAGGTGCGGGTCAGCGCATATGGAAACCAGCGCGAGACATCGAGGCCGTAGAACTGCTGCCCTTCGACGGTGTAGTGCGCGGTGAATCCGCCGATGAAGACCTGGAAGATGAACAGGGCCACGACCAGGAACAGGTACTTGCCCAAACCTCGCTGCGAGGGCGTGAGCGCAAAGGTGGTCAAGGGGTCGCGCGCGGCGGGCTCCGGCAGCGGCTCGTCATGCTTGCGCAGGAAGGCCCAGGCCCAGACCAGGAAGCCCACGCCGGCCAGCAGCACCACGATGCTGGCGATGGACCAGACAATGTTCTCGCTGCTGGGCCGATTGCCGATCAGCGGCTCATGCGGCCAGTTGTTGGTGTAAGTGACTTTCTGGCCGGGGCGCTCGGTGGCGGCGGCCCAGGCGGTCCAGAAGAAAAACTGCGTCATCTGCCGGCGCCGCTCGGCGCTCGGCAGCGTGTTTTCCTTCATCGCGAAGTGCTCGCGGCTTTTCTGGAGCGAGGGCGCGTCGGAGAACAGCTTGTCGTAGTACCCGGCCGTCTGGGCAATAGCCTGGACGCGGCGTTCCGACAGTTTCAGCACATCCGCCTGGTCGACACGGTTGCCGCGGTACTCGGCCTTGAGCTGCTCGCGCAGCGCGGCTTGCGTCGGCCCGTCGAGCGCGGCGTAGGCCTTGCCGTGCAACTGCTGCGCGGCGAGCTCCAGCCAGGCTGTCAGTTCGCGGTGCAGCCAGTCGGCGGTCCAGTCCGGTGCCTGGTAGGCCCCGTGGCCCCAGATGGAGCCCAGCTGCATGCCGCCCACCGACTGCCAGGCCGTCTGGCCGTCGAGGATGCCCTCGCGGTCGAACAGGACTTTGCCGTCCGGGGCGGTCACCTGCGATGGAATCGGCGGCGCCTGGCGGTAGACCTCGGTGCCGTAGTAGCCCAGCAGCGAGAAGGTGACGATCAGCACGCCGATCAGCGTGAACCAGAGTTTTTTGTAGGGGCCCATGGGATTCTCCTTGGCTTACAGCACGCCGGCTTTGTAGACGCCGGGCACCGCTTCGCCGGTGACCTCGAGCAGGCCCACCGCGCCCTTGCCGGCGCGCGACAAGGCATGGTCCACCAGCAGGTAGTTTCCGGGGTGCTGGACCTTGATCTCGACGATGGTCGCGCCGCCGGGCGCCACCAGCGTGGTCTGTACGTCATGCTTGAGGCCGGTGAAGGAGCCTTCGCTGTACACGTTGTCGAAGATCTCGCCGATGACGTGGAAAGACGAGATCTTGTTGGGGCCGCCGACGCCGAAGTAGATGCGCACGGTTTCCCCCACCTTGGCCTGCAGCTTGTGGGTCTTGTTCAGCGCACCGACTTCGCCGTTGAAAACGTAGTAGTCGGGCAGCTCATTGGCCATTTTCTCGAGATCGGCCTCCTGGTGCCCCTTGGCGCCGTGCGGGCGGCCGGTGTACATCTCGCCCTGCATCACGTAGTACTCGCGGTCCACCTTGGGCAAGCCACCCTCGGGCTCGACCAGGATCATTCCGTACATGCCGGCCGCGATGTGCTGCGGCACCAAAGGCGTGGCGCAGTGGTACACGTACAGGCCCGGGTTGAGCGCCTTGAAGGTGATGGTTTTCTCCTGGCCCGGAGCGACCTGCGTGTGTTCGCCGCCGCCATGGCCGCCCGTCACCGCATGCAGGTCTATCGAATGGATCATCTTGCTGTCGCGGGCGTTGGCCAGCGTCAGCTCTATGGTGTCGCCGACGCGGGCGCGCAGCATGGGGCCGGGCACCTGGCGGTTGAAAGTCCAGTAGGTAAAGCTCGTGCCGTCGTCGAGCTTGCCGGGCAACTCGACCGTTTCCATGCGGTACTTCAGGGTCGTGGGCGCCCGGGTCCCCACCGCGGCCGGCACTGCGGCCGGGTTGGCGGCCACGCTGACAGCGTTCGGGTCGGCCGCGCGCTGCGGCACCGGGGCCGGGGTGTAAAGCGCCAGCGCGGCCTGGCCGGAGTCGCTGACGGCCGGCGCGGCGGCTTTGGCGCTGGCGGAGCCGCTGACCTGCAGCCGGCCTTCCATGCCGATCTGCCGGTGGCCGGGGATGGAGCAGTAGTAGGTGAAGGTGCCGGAGCGCGGGACCTTGAAGCGCAGCGTGGTCTTGCCGGTGCCGGGGCTGAATTTGGACGATGCGACGTTCAGCTCGGGGATCACCAGGTCGTGCTCCGCGCCTTCCCCGCTTTCCAGCACGATCTCTACCGTGTCGTCCGCGTTGGCGGTGAGGGTCGGGTTCACCTGCCCCTTGGCATCGATGAACACCATTTTGCCGTTGACGATGTTGGTGTGCAGTTCGTAGCGCCTGGTTCCGGCGGGTGTGGCTGCGCTGGAAGTGCCGGCGGGAGCTGCAGCGGTATGCGCCGGGTGCGCAGCGGGCTGCGCCTGCACCGACAAAGCCGCGCCGAGGATGCAGATGGCGGCGGCGATGGCACCGGGAGAGAGGGTCCGTTTCATATGGCTTTTCCTTGGTCTTTTGTGCCGATTCGGCAGTTCTGACTGTGCGGGCGGCGCGCCGCGCGGGCTTGTCCTGGATCAACACCTGGTTGAATAAGCGGTGTTTGCGATCGAATAAAAGCGGTTCAAGAGACCACGCCGGGTATGGATGACCATTTCCACGATGCGGTTACTTTCACCGGCTGGCGTGATGCTTTTGCGCTTGGCGCCTGCTCAGTGCCAGGTGGGGCACCGAGCACCACGCAGGTGACGTCATGGTTCAAAATCACAGCCATGACAACGCCCAAACTACTCATTGAGTTCGCGGACGGCATCATGGCCGTCTCCTTGAACCGTACCGACAAACTCAATGCCATCGACAACGAGCTGGCGCGCGCGCTGCTTGCCGCGGTTGAGCAGGCCGCGCGCGACGATGCCGTCCGGGTTCTGCTGCTGCGCGGCAACGGCCGGGCATTTTGCGCGGGCAGGGACGTCAGCGCCCAGCCCACGGAAGAAGACCTGGTGCTGGTGCAGGCCGTATCCCAGGCGCTGGTGCGTTTGCCCAAGCCCGTGCTTGCCTCGGTGCATGGCTGGACCGTAGGCGCCGGCTTCGAATGGATGCTCAATGCGGACATCGTCCTGGCGGCCGAAAGCGCCCGCTTCAAGCTCCCAGAGGCGTCCCTGGGCGTGTTTGTCACCGGTGGATTAACGGCAACGCTGCCCGCCTACGCGGGTCTTGCGCGCGCCAAGGCACTGATGCTGCTGGGCGAGGAGTTCTCTCCGGCAGAGGCGCAGGCCTGGGGGCTGGTCTGGAAAGTCGTCGCCGATGCTGAACTCGAATCGGCTTCGCGGCAGGCAGGCGCCAGGCTGGCAGCGCTTTCGCCGGACGTCGCCGCCAGCTTCAAGCGCGTCCTCAACGAGATCGGCCTTCGCCACTTCGACGAGGCCATCGCACTGGAGAATGATGCGCAGCGCGCGTTGGGAAGCGGCAGGGTTCCAGGCTAGCGGCGCAAGACCGGCTGCGTCACCGGCCTTCCGGCAGTTTCGCAACCACCTTGATCTCAAACTGAAACCCATAGAGCCAGGTCACGCCGACGGCCGTCAGCGAGGGGTGGGGCGCCTCGCCCCAGTACTCCGGCACGACTTCCCAGACGGTCTCGAAGATCGATTCCGGGTTGACCATGAAGACGGTCACGTCCACCACGTCGTCGAAGCTGCAGCCCGCCGCCTTCAGGATGGCATTCAGGTTCTCGAACGCGGCGCGCACCTGCGCCTTCAGGTCGGGTTCGGGGGAGCCGTCCTCGCGGCTGCCGACCTGCCCCGAGACAAACAGCAAACCGTTGGCTTTCACCGCCGGCGAATAGCGGTTGCGGTCATAGAGAGCCCGGCGCCCGGGCGGGAAAACGACTTCACGCTGTGTCATACATGTCCTTGGTTGAATTGGGCCGGGCCTCAAGCGGCGCCTGCCCGTGGTGGGTTATGAAGACACTGTAGAAGACAGTGCCTTCCGGATAAACAGGCAAGCCCACCCATCACTGTTCGTAAAATCCAAACAATCAGCACCCTGGCTGGTGATGTTGGAGCAGCAGATGGACCGTTTCGACGCAATGCAGGCGTTCGCGCGCGTGGTGGAGGCGGGCAGCTTCACCAAAGCCGCCGGCACGCTTCACATGAGCAAGACCAGCGTGACGCAGCTGGTGCAGCAGCTGGAGGCGCGGCTGCGCGTGAAGCTGCTCAACCGGACCACGCGCCAGGTCAAGGTCACGGCCGACGGTGCGGCGTATTACGAGCGCGTGCTGCGCGTGCTGGCCGACGTGGACGATGCCGAGACCAGCCTGTCCAGCGCGTCGGCCTCACCCCGGGGCCGGCTGCGGGTCGATGTGCCCAGCCCGCTGGCCCGCATGATCCTGGTGCCGGCCTTGCCGGACTTTCATGCGCGCTACCCCGAGATCCAGATCGACATGGGCGTGAGCGACCGCATGGTCGACGTGATCGGCGACAACGTGGACTGTGTGGTGCGCGGCGGCGAGCTGACCGACCAGTCGCTGGCGGCCCGCCGCGTGGCGGACCTGCAGTTGGGGGTGTATGCCGCACCGGCTTATCTTGCGCGAGCCGGCACGCCCTCGCATCCGCAGGAGCTGGAAGGCGCTGAGCACCAGGTTGTGGGGTTTCTGTGGGCGCGCACCGGCAAGGCCTTTTCCTATGCCATGCAGCGCGGCGATGAGAGCCTCAAAGTGCAAGGCCGCCACATGTTCGCCTTCGACGACGGCAATGCCTACCTCGCCGCCGGCCTGGCGGGCCTGGGCGTCATCTGGCTACCGGACTACATGGCCAAGGCGCACGTGAGCCGCGGCGAGCTGGTGCCGCTGTTTGAGGATTGGCGCCTTGACCCCATGCCGCTTTACCTGGCCTATGCGCCCAAGCGCCATGTCAGCGCCAAGCTGCGGGTGTTCATCGAGTGGGTCGCCGGGCTGATGGCGCAGCACGCGCCAGTCGCTGGTCCGCGCGGCGGCGGCAAACGGGCGGCGCCAGACTTGCGCACGCGTCCCAAGGGAAAGCGCACATAGCGCTACCGCATTCAATATTATTCAAGGAGCTCTACATGGACATACTTCGCGAGGCCCTGCTTTGCGCGCGCGCGGGGCGCAGGGATGAGGCGCACACCCTGGTGCAAAGCGATGAATCGCAAACCGCCGCCTGGCTGCACGGCATCCTGCACATCCAGGAAGGCGACCTGGACAACGCCGCTTACTGGTACGGCCGGGCCAGGCAAAATTTCGCGAGCCGCGGCACTGTCGAGGAAGAACTGGCGCGCTTTGAGGCCGCACTGCTCTCATAAGCGCTTCGTCCCCCAGGCGTTTTGTGGGTCCGCCTACTGCTTCTGCCGGTAAACGTACCAGGCCGCAAAGGCGGTGAACACGCCGATGATCGCCACGATCACCATGAAGCCATGCGGGTGCTGGGCCAGCGGAATGCCGCCCACATTCATGCCCAGCAGGCCGGCCACGATGTTGATCGGCAGCGCCAGCACCGTCACCATGGTCAGGGTAAAGACACTGCGGTTGGTTTCCTCGCTCACCTGCGCGGCGATCTCTTCCTGCAGCAGCTTGATGCGTTCCTTGAGCTCCGACAGGTCGCGTATGGTGAGCGAGAACTCTTCGGTGGCCTGGCGCAGCTCCTCCAGGTCGCCCTCGCTCATCCAGGGCGGCGGCAGGCGCAGCAAACGGAAGAGGGCACCGGGCTCCGGTGCCAGCAGGCGCTGCAGCCGCACCAGCACGCGGCGCAGCTTACCCAGGTCGGCGCGGCGGTTGTGCAGCCGGCCCACCAGGAATTTGTCTTCCACCACGTCGACCTGCACCGTCGCATCGCGCACGATGCGCACCAGCACGTCGCCCTGCTCGCGCAGCAAGTGGTTGAGGAAGGACACCGAAGACGCCAGCGGCTTCTTGCCGTTCTTCACCGCGTCGCGCAGCCGGTCTATGGAGCGCAGCGGGTGCGAGCGCGCGCTCAGCGCCATGTGCGGCCCCACGTTGAGCCACAGGCTGGCCATCTCGGCCGGGTCGAAGGCGAATTCGTAAGCCACGTCGTTGACCACGGCGATCAAGGTGTCGTGGGCGTCCTCGATGCGCGTGGAGCGCGAACCCTCGTGCAGTGCCTCGAAAAACTCCGGCACCGGGTTCAGGTGCTTGCGTATGCTGGCCTCGGCCGCGGCATCGCTGAGGTTGAAGTGCAGCCAGACAAAATCCGACTTGCCCTTGGGCTCGCCATTGTTGAGCCAGGCCGCCGCCTCCATCAGGTCCACAGGCACGCCGGGCGCGCCGTTTTCAAAGCGGTAACCGCAGAGCAGGCCGGTCTTGTCGGCGCCGTAAGTGATGTCCATTCAGGGAGGGGCGTGAAGCCGGCAGTAGGGCAGGGGAGCTCGGGGCTCAGGTTCAGAAAGAGGTCCCACAGTGTGTAGCCCCTTCATGACGGTTCAGTGACAGCCACACCAAGCCAGGGCGCGAGTCCGGGGCCATCCGGCTTCATGTCATAAGGCGGTCATTTTTGGCGGCTCCAATGTAAACGATTACATGAGGAGCGCGAGTGAGCATTCAGGCAGTGGCGGAACAGGCGGGTGTATCGGTGGCAACGGTGTCGCGGGTCTTCAATTCGCCCGGCAAAGTCAGCCCCGAAACCCGTGCACTGGTCGAGAAGGCCGCGCGTGAACGTGGCTACCTGCCCAATGCCAGCGCGCGCTCCTTGCGCACCCAGCGCAGCCGCGTGCTCGGTGTGGTGCTGCCCACCTTGCTCAATCCGGTGTTCGCCGAATGCCTGGAAGGCATCGCGCGCTCGGCCACGCGCGCCGGCTATGCCATCCTGCCGCTGACCACCAACTACCGGCTTGAAGAGGAAGAACAAGCCGTCAACCTGCTGCTGGCCGGCAGCGTCGATGCCATGATTCTGGTGGTCTCCAGCCCGGAAACTTCCGTGGCCCTGCAGCGGCTTGGCGCCGCGCAACTGCCTTATGTGTTGGCCTACAACCGTCACCCCGGCCATCCCTGCGTGTCGGTGGACAGCGAGCAGGCGGTCGCGGCGCTGGTGGCGCGGCTCGCGGCCATGGGCCACAGCCGCATCGCCATGGTCAGCGGCCAGCTCAGCGCATCGGACCGCGCCCAGCAACGCCGCCGCGGTTTTCTGCAAGGCATGGCGGCGGCCGGTCTGGCGAATCCGCGGGTGCTGGAAGTGCCTTTTGTGGAAACCGCCATCAGCGACATCACGGCCCTGCTGCTGCGCGAGCCGCGGCCCAGCGCGCTGGTCTGCTCCAACGATTTGCTGGCCATACGCAGCCTGCGCGCGGCGCACCTGGCCGGGCTTTCGGTGCCGCGCGACCTGAGCGTGGTGGGCTTTGACGGCATCGCGCTCGGCGAAGACCTGCGGCCCATGCTGAGCACCATCACCCAGCCCAATGCCGACATAGGCCGCTGCAGTGTCGAGCTGCTGGTGCAGGCACTGGCCAGCGGGGCTGTGCTGACTTCCAACAGCAGCCTCTCGCTGCCCCATGGTTTTCGCGAAGGCGAATCCTGCGCCGCGCCCTCAATCAACCCCTAGTCCCCTCACCTTCATTTCATCCACAACGGAGCTCTTATGAAAACATCTTTGCAACGACTCGCCCACGCCGCCGTGCTGGCCCTTGGCCTGGCCGCCGGCGCCAATGCCCTGGCCCAGACCGCCATCTGCTACAACTGCCCGCCCGAATGGGCCGACTGGGGCACGCAGCTCAAGGCCATCAAGGCCAAGACGGGCGTCACCGTGCCGCCCGACAACAAGAACTCCGGCCAGTCGCTCGCGCAGATGATTGCCGAAAAAGCCAACCCCGTGGCCGACGTGACCTACCTCGGCGTGACCTTCGCCATCCAGGCGCAGAAGGACGGCGTGGTCGGCACTTACAAACCCGCCGCCTGGAACGAGATTCCCGACGGCCTCAAGGACCCGCAAGGCCACTGGTTCACCATCCACTCCGGTACCCTGGGCTTTATGGTCAACGTCGACGCGCTCAAGGGCAAGCCCGTGCCGCGTTCCTGGGCCGACCTGCTCAAGCCCGAGTACAAAGGCCTGGTCGGCTACCTCGACCCGGCTTCGGCCTTTGTCGGTTATGTGGGCGCGGTCGCCGTCAACCAGGCGCGCGGCGGCACGCTGGACAACTTCACGCCCGGCATCGAGTACTTCAAGGCGCTGCAGAAAAATGAGCCTATCGTTCCCAAGCAGACCTCGTATGCGCGCATGCTGTCCGGTGAAATTGCCATCCTGCTCGACTACGACTTCAACGCCTACCGTGCCAAGTACAAGGACAAGGCCAACGTCGAGTTCGTGATCCCGGCCGAAGGCACCATCGTCGTCCCCTACGTCATGAGCCTGGTGGCCAAGGCGCCCAATGCCGACAACGGCAAGAAGGTGCTGGACTTTGTGCTGTCCGATGAAGGCCAGGCCATCTGGGCCAACGCCTACCTGCGCCCGGTGCGCGCCAGCGCCATCTCCAAGGAAGCCCAGTCGCGCTTCCTGCCGGCCAGCGAATACGCGCGCGCCAAGAGCGTGGACTACGCGCGCATGGCCGCCGTGCAAAAAGGCTTTTCCGACCGTTACCTGAAAGAAGCCCAGTAAAAGAAGCTCAGTAAACCAGCCTGGTAGTGAGAGCACCCATGAGTTCTTCCACCTTCACGCCCCCGCGCCTGCTGCTGGCCTGCGCGGCGCCGGCAGTTGCTTTCTTCGCGGCCTTCTGGCTGCTGCCGGCGGTGCAACTGCTGGCCTTGCCCGGCAAGCTGGGGTGGGGAACGTATTTTGTGGTGCTGACAAACACCCGCTACCTGCAAAGCCTGTTGCAAACCCTGGGCCTGTCGCTGGCAGTGACGGCGGCCACCCTGGTGCTGGGTGGGCTGGTGGGCATCACGCTGGCAAGGGCGCGTTTTGCGGGGCGCAAGCTGCTGCTTTCGCTGCTGGCCTTGCCGCTGTCCTTCCCGGGCGTCATCATCGGTTTCTTCATCATCCTGCTGGGCGGGCGCCAGGGCCTGGTGGCCGACCTTGCTGATGCGCTGGGCCTGGGCCGCGTCACGTTTGCCTACGGCCTGGCCGGGCTGTTCCTGG
Source organism: Polaromonas sp. P3_B1 (assembly GCF_056402935.1). Classification (NCBI taxonomy): domain Bacteria; kingdom Pseudomonadati; phylum Pseudomonadota; class Betaproteobacteria; order Burkholderiales; family Comamonadaceae; genus Polaromonas; species Polaromonas sp. P3_B1. The sequence continues at coordinate 18,355 of NZ_JBFUGK010000007.1, read as the reverse complement.
GCTACCTGTATTTCTCGCTGCCGCGCGCCATCGTCAGTTACACGGCCGCGGCCGCCGCCATGGACTTCCCGCTCGAAGAGGCCGCGCGCTCGCTGGGCGCCTCGCGCTGGCGCGTGGTGCGCGACGTCTGGCTGCCCGAGCTTGCGCCCACCACCCTGGCCTGCGGCGCGATTGTGTTCGCCACCGCCATGGGCGCCTTCGGCACGGCCTTCACGCTGGCCAGCAAGTTCGAGGTGCTGCCCATCACGATCTACAACGAGTTCACCAACTACGCCAACTTCGCGCTGGCCGCCAGCCTGTCCATCACGCTGGGCCTGATCACCTGGCTGGTGCTGTTTCTTTCGCGCCGTGCCGCAGGCCCGGCCGCGGCGGGGGCCTGATGCCATGAAAACCCCTCGCCAGGTTTCCCTGCCGCTTGTGCTGCTGACGGCGCTGGTCGCCGTGTTCATGGTCGCGCCCATCGTGCTCTCCGTGCTCGCCGGGCTGGTCAACAACTACAGCGCCGGCCTCAAAAGCGGGCTCACGCTGCGCTGGCTCGCTGAAGTGTGGGAGCTTTACGGCGGCACCGTCGCCGCTTCGCTGCTGCTGGCCTTGCTGTGCGTGCTGGGCAATTTGCTGATCGGCATTCCCTGCGCCTATGCGCTGGCGCGCAGCCGTTCGCGCGTGGCCAGGGTGTTTGAAGAGTTGCTCACGCTTCCGGTGGCCGTGCCCGGCCTGGCCACCGCGCTGGCGCTGATCCTGGCCTATGGGCAGATCAGCGGCTTCCGGCAAAGTTATGGTTTCGTCCTGGTGGGCCACATGGTGTTCACCTTGCCCTTTATGGTGCGCACCGTGTCCTCGGCCTTCCAGCGGCCTGAGCTGTATGCGCTCGAAGAGGCCGCGCGCACGCTGGGCGCCGGTTTCGCGCAGCGCTTTATGGGTGTGCTGTTGCCCGCCGTGCTGCCCGCCATCGTGGCCGGCTGCCTGATGGTGTTCACGCTCTCGGTCGGCGAGTTCAACCTCACCTGGATGCTGCACACGCCGCTCACGCGCACCCTGCCCGTGGGCCTGGCCGACAGCTATGCCTCCATGCGGCTGGAAATCGGCTCCGCCTACACCCTCGTCTTTCTCCTTGTCATCCTCCCCGTGCTGTGGGGCCTGCAGGCCGCCGGTACCCTGATTGAAAAACACCATGGACGTTGAACGCACACGCGTGGACATCACCCACTGCGCCAAAACCTATGCTGACGGCACGCGCGGCCTGCAGCCCACCTCGCTCTCGGTGGAGCCCGGCGAGGTGCTGGCCCTGCTGGGCCCCTCGGGCTGCGGCAAGACCACGCTGTTGCGTCTGGTCGCCGGGTTGGAGGTGCCCGACGCCGGCAGCCGCATCCTGTTTGGCGACACCGAAGTCACCCACCTGCCGGTGGAGCGGCGCGGCATAGGCATGGTGTTCCAGCACTACGCGCTGTTCCCGCAGATGACGGTGGAGGCCAACATCGCCTACGGCCTGCGCGTGCGCGGTGTGGACGAGGCCGAAAAGCGCCGCGTGGTCGGCGAACTCATAGACCTGGTGCGCCTGAACGGCCTTGAGAAAAAACGCCCGGCCGAACTCTCGGGCGGCCAGCGCCAGCGCGTCGCCCTGGCCCGCGCCGTGGCCGTGCGCCCGCGCGTGCTGCTGCTCGACGAACCGCTGACCGCGCTCGACGCCAAGCTCAAGGAATCGGTGCGCGACGAACTCGCCGAGCTGCTGCGGCGCCTGCACATCACCGCCATCCATGTCACCCACGACCAGCAGGAAGCGCTCGCGATTGCCGACAGGTTGGCCGTGATGCAGGCTGGCCGCATCGTGCAGGTCGGCCGTGGCGAGACGCTGTACCGCACGCCCGAACATCCTTTTGTCGCGAGCTTCCTGGGCCGCGTGAATCGGCTGGCGCGCGATGAGGCCGCGCGCGCCGCCCACGTCGTCAGGTTGGGCGACATGGACATCGCCTGCCCGCCCGCCTGGCAGGCACAAGACAGCGTGCTGGTGCGGCCCGAGGACATCGAGGTCGGCGAAATCGCGGCCGGCTGGGGCGATGCCGTGGTGTCGCAGCGCGTCTTCCTGGGCGATCGCATCCAGCTCAAGCTCTTGCTGGCCGACCAGACCTGCGTCAATGCCGAAGTCGGGCGCGACCACCCCGCCTGCATGGGCGACGCCGTCGGCATACGCATACAGCCGCAGCACCTCATGCCCGGCAGCGAACTCTCACCTACATCCCCATGACCACCTCACTGCTGCAACTCTCAGACCTGCATATCCGCGAACCAGGCCGCCTGGCCTACGGCCGCATCAACACCGCGCCCTACCTCGCGCAGGCCGTCGCCTCCATCCTTGCGCTGCCACAACAGCCCGATGCCGTCGTCATCACCGGCGACCTCACCGACTTCGGCCGCGCGGCCGAATACGCCCACCTGCGCGAACTGCTCGCGCCCCTGGCCATGCCGGTTTACCTGATGCCCGGCAACCATGACGAGCGCGCGCAGCTGCGCTTGAGTTTTCCCGATCACGCCTACCTCGGCCGTGATGGCTTTGTGCAATACAGCGTCCCGATTGGCGGCCTGCAGCTGATCGCCTTGGACACCGTGGTGCCCGGCGCCAGCGAGGGCAGCCTCTGCGAACACAGGCTGGCCTGGCTGGCCCGCGAGCTCGAAAAGCATCGCGGCCGGCCCGTGGTGATTGCCATGCACCACCCGCCCTTTCAGACCCTCATCGGCCATATGGACGACATAGGCCTGCTCAGCGGCGCGGCCGAGCTTGAAGCGCTGGTCAGCCGCTACCCGAATGTGGAGCGCATCCTCTGCGGCCATTTGCACCGCGCCATCCAGGTGCGCTTTGGCGGCACTATCGCGGCCACCGTGCCTTCACCGGCCCACCAGGTGCGGCTGGACCTCGCGCCCGACGCCGCCTCGGCCTGGATGCTGGAGCCGCCCGGCTTTGGTTTGCATGTGCTGTCCGAGGGCGGGCGCCTGGTCAGCCATACCGTTGCGAGCGGCCAGTACGAAGGCCCTTTCCCTTTTCATGAAGGCTCGGTGTTGATCGACTAGTGCTGGAGCTATGAAGAGGGCCGCAATAAAGAGCTATCCGCAGATTTCGCAGATTTACGCAGATTGAAGAGAAGAGATTTCTCCCGATTCCCGCATCACGCTTTGTCTTTATCTGCGTAAATCTGCGAAATCTGCGGATATGAATTGACTTGCGACGGCGCAAAAAAGCTTCCCGGCCTCACGCTTTTGGCGTCCGCTCCTACCCGGCCGGCGGATGGACCCCTCCAGAATGCCAGGCCATGCGAACACGTTTTTCCCCCTGGCTCACGGGCCTCGTGGCCTTTGTAGCGGCGCTGGCCGCCGTCCTGCTGGCCCTTAATTTTTCCGCCGGTGAGAAGAAAGTCCGGCAGCAGTTGGTGCGCGAGTACAGCGTGGCGGACCCGCAGTTCCACCGCGCCATGGGCAGCCTGCTGGGCCCCGGCATTGTGGGCGGCAACCAGGCGGTGGAGCTGCTCAACGGCGACCAGATCTTCCCCGCCATGCTGGGCGACATCAAGGCCGCCAAAACCACCATCAACTTCGAGACCTATATCTATTGGTCGGGCGCCATCGGCAAGCAGTTTGCCGACGCCTTGTCCGAGCGCGCCAAGGCCGGCGTCAAGGTTCACATCCTGCTCGACTGGGTGGGCAGCGCCAAGATGGACGAAGCCCTGCTCAACGAAATGAAGGAATCAGGCGTCGACGTGCGCAAGTTCCACAAACCCGCCTGGTACAACTTCGCCAAACTCAACAACCGCACGCATCGCAAGCTGCTGGTGGTGGACGGCCGGGTGGGCTTCACCGGCGGCGTGGGCATCGCCCCGAAATGGACGGGCGCCGGCCAGGACCCTGAGCATTGGCGCGACTCGCACTACCGCGTGGAGGGGCCGGTGGTCGCGCAGATGCAGTCCACCTTCCTCGACAACTGGCTCAAGGCCAGCGGCCAGGTGCTGCACGGGCAGGCCTACTTTCCCGAGCTCAAGCCCGTGGGCGACATGCCGGCCCAGATGTTCTCCAGCTCGCCCACCAGCGGCAGCGAAAACGTGGAGCTGATGTACCACCTGGCCCTCACGGCGGCCAGCAAAACCATAGACCTTTCCATGGCCTACTTTGTGCCCGATGAGATCAGCATGGGCATCCTGCTCGACGCCATGCGGCGCGGCGTGAAGCTACGCCTGATCACGCCCGGCGAGATCACCGACACCGAAACCGTGCGCGCCGCCTCGCGCGCCACCTGGGGCGCACTGCTGGCGGCCGGCGCCGAGATTTATGAGTTCCAGCCCAGCATGTACCACTGCAAGGTCATGATCGTCGACGGCTTGATGGTGTCGGTAGGCTCCACCAATTTCGACAGCCGCTCTTTCCGCCTCAACGACGAGGCCAACCTCAATATCTACGACGCCGCCTTTGCCGCGCGCCAGACCGAGGTGTTCGAGCAGGACATCAAAAAGTCCCGGCGCGTGACGATCGAAGAATGGGCGAACCGTCCGCTCAGCGAGAAGTTCAATGAAAAGCTGGCGTCGCTGTTGAACTCGCAGCTTTAGGGCGTGTTGTGTGCATGTCATCGAAGGTCTTATCTGCGGAAATCTGCGTAATCTGCGGATAAATTTCTATCCACAGATTTCGCAGATTTACGCAGATTGAAAACAAAAAGTCTGCGACCCTGGGTGCATAAATTGCGTCAGCCGACCCTAAGCCTGGGCCGACGGGCTGGCCAGGTGACGTCCTACATGGTGCCTTGTGCCACACGCGGATGCTCGATCTTCGCTTTGCTGGTTTAATCACAAAGGTGACCTCCCATGAACAACCCCGACCGCCTCACCGTATCCCGGCGAGGTGTGCTGATCGCTGGCGCCGCCTCGGCGGCTACCGGCTCACTACACACTGAAACCATGGCCGCACCTGTATCCCCCCAACCTGCCGCAGGCGCCGTGCCCACGGCCCGCGTCACCCTCGAGGTGAACGGCCAGGCGCACACGCTGAACCTGGACACCCGCACCACGCTGCTCGACACCCTGCGTGAACACCTGCACCTCACCGGCACCAAAAAAGGCTGCGACCACGGCCAGTGCGGCGCCTGCACCGTGCTGCTGGACGGCCAGCGCATCAACTCCTGCCTCACGCTGGCCGTGATGCACGAGGGCGCGAAAGTCACGACCATTGAAGGCCTGGGCACGCCGCGCAGCCTGCACCCCCTGCAGGCCGCGTTTGTCAAACACGACGGCTACCAGTGCGGCTACTGCACACCGGGGCAAATCTGCTCGGCGGTCGGCATGCTCGATGAAATGCGCCGCGGCATCCCCAGCCACGTCAGCGCCGACCTCAACACCCGCCCGCTGCTGTCGCCCGATGAACTGCGCGAACGCATGAGCGGCAACCTCTGCCGCTGCGGCGCCTATTCCAACATCGTCGAGGCCATCACCGAAGTTGCAGGGAGGGCGGCATGAAACCCTTCACCTATGAGCGCGCCCGCAGCCCGGCCGAGGCCGCGGCCGCCGTCATGCGCCACCCCGGCGCCAAATTCATCGCGGGCGGCACCAACCTGCTGGACTTGATGAAGCTGCAGATCGAGGCGCCCACCCACCTGGTCGACGTCAACGGCCTGGCGCTCGACAAGGTGGAAGCCACGCCCGAGGGCGGCCTGCGCATAGGCGCGCTGGTGCGCAACACTGCGCTTGCCGCCGACGAACGCGTGCGGCGCGACTACGGCGTGCTCGCGCGCGCCCTGCTGGCCGGCGCTTCGGCCCAGTTGCGCAACAAGGCCACCACGGCCGGCAACCTGCTGCAGCGCACGCGCTGCCCTTATTTTTACGACACCGACCAGGCCTGCAACAAGCGCCAGCCCGGCAGCGGCTGCAGCGCCATCGGCGGCCACACGCGCCAGAACGCCGTCATAGGCGCCAGCCAGGCCTGCATCGCCACCCACCCCAGCGACATGGCCGTGGCCATGCGCGTGCTCGACGCCACGGTGGAAACCGTCAAGCCCGACGGCGCCAGGCGCGTCATCCCGATCGCCGACTTCCACCGCCTGCCCGGCGACACGCCGCAGGTGGAGACCGCGCTGCAGCCCGGCGAGCTCATCACCTCGGTCAGCCTGCCCAGGCCGACTGGCGGCACCCACATCTACCGCAAGGTGCGCGACCGCGCGTCTTACGCCTTCGCGCTGGTCTCGGTCGCGGCCGTCGTGCAGCGTGACGGCACCGGCCGTGTCGCCCTGGGCGGCGTGGCGCACAAACCCTGGCGCGACGAGGCCGCTGACGCCGCCTTGCCGCAGGGCGCAAAAGCCGCGGCCGCACGCCTGCTCGCCGGCGCCCGCACCACCGAAGACAACGCCTTCAAACTGCCACTGGTGGAGCGTACCCTCGCCGCCGTGCTGGCCCAGGCCAGGAGCGCCGCATGAAATTCGACACCCCCGCCACCAGCAACCCGATCGACCAACTCAAGGTCATAGGCAAAGCCACCGACCGAATCGACGGCCCGCTCAAGACCAGCGGCGCCGCGCCCTATGCCTATGAGCGCCATGACGCGGTGAAGGACCCGGCCTACGGCTACATCGTCGGCGCCGGCATCGCCAAGGGCCGCATCGCCTCCATGGACCTGGACGCCGCGCGCGCCGCGCCCGGCGTGCTGGCCGTCGTCACCGCGCGCAACGCCGGCAAGCTCGGCAAGGGCAAGTTCAACACCGCCAAACTGCTGGGCGGGCCCGAGATAGACCACTACCACCAGGCGCTCGCGCTGGTGGTGGCCACCACTTTTGAACAGGCGCGCGCCGCCGCGCAGCTGGTGCGCATCGAATACGAACGCACACCGGGCAAGTTCGACCTCGCCGCGCAAAAAGACAGCGCGCCGCTGGCCAAGCCTTCCGACTTCGCCGGCCCGTCCGAGACCAAGGTCGGCGACTTCCCGGGCGCCTTTGCCGCCGCGCCCGTGCAGCTGGACGCCAGCTACAGCACACCCGACCAGTCGCACGCCATGATGGAGCCGCACGCCACCACCGCCGCCTGGCAGGGCGACAAGCTCACGCTCTGGACGGCCAACCAGATGATCGACTGGAGCGTGGGCGACATGGCCGCCACGCTGGGCATCCCCAAAGCCAATGTGCGCCTGGTCTCGCCCTTTATCGGCGGCGGTTTCGGCGGCAAGCTCTGGGTGCGCGCCGATGCGCTGCTGGCCGCCTTGGGCGCGCGCGCGGCGGGGCGGCCCGTCAAGGTCGCGCTGCAGCGCCCGCTGATGATCAACAACACCACACACCGGCCGGCCACCCTGCAGCGCATACGCCTGGGCGCGGGCCGCGACGGCAAGATCACCGCCGTAGGCCATGAATGCTGGTCCGGCGACCTGCCCGAAGGCCAGCCCGAAACCTCGGCCAACCAGACCCGTTTGCTGTATGCCGGCGCGAACCGCTTCACCGCCACACGCCTGGCCGTGCTGGACCTGCCCGAAGGCAACGCCATGCGCGCGCCCGGCGAGGCCCCCGGCTTGATGGCCCTTGAAATCGCGATGGACGAGATGGCCGAAAAGCTCGGCCTGGACCCGATCGAGTTCCGCGTGCGCAACGACACCCAGGTCGACCCAGAACAGGCCGGGCGGCCTTTTTCGCAGCGCCGGCTCATTGAATGCATGCGCCTGGGCGCCGAACAATTCGGCTGGAGTCGCCGCCAGGCCCAGCCCGCGCAGGTGCGCGACGGCCGCTGGCTGGTCGGCTTGGGCGTGGCCGCAGCCTTTCGCAACAACCTGCTCATGAAGTCAGCCGCGCGGGTGCGGCTCGACAACAAAGGCGTGGTCACGGTGGAAACCGACATGACCGACATAGGCACGGGCACTTACACCATCATCGCGCAGACCGTCGCCGAGGTCATGGGCCTGCCGCTCAACAAAGTGCTGGTGCGCCTGGGCGATTCGGACTTCCCCGTCTCCTGCGGCTCAGGCGGGCAGTGGGGTGGCAACAGCTCCACCTCCGGTGTTTACGCGGCCTGCATGAAGCTGCGCGAAACCATTGCCACCCGCGCAGGCTTCACGCCGCTCGAGGCCATTTTCGAAGACGGCATGGTCCGAGTGGCCGACCGCGCCGTGCCGCTCGCGCAAGTCGCCCAAGCGGCCGGCGACAAGGGCCTGGTCGCCGAAGACTTTATGGAATACGGCGACCTGGGCAATAAATACCAGCAATCCACCTTCGGCGCGCATTTCGTCGAAGTCGGCGTCGACGCCGCCACCGGCGAGATCCGCGTGCGCCGCATGCTCGCCGTCTGCGCCGCAGGCCGCATCCTGAATCCCAAGGCCGCGCGCAGCCAGGTCATAGGCGCCATGACCATGGGCGTGGGCGCCGCGCTGATGGAGGCACTCGCGGTCGACAAGCGCCACGGCTTCTTCGTCAACCACGACCTCGCAGGTTACGAGGTGCCTGTGCATGCCGACATTCCGCATCAGGATGTGATCTTCCTGGACGAAACCGATCCCATGTCTTCGCCCATGAAGGCCAAGGGGGTGGGGGAGCTTGGGATTTGTGGGATTGCTGCCGCGATTGCCAACGCGGTCTACAACGCCACCGGGGTTCGGGTGAGGGACTATCCCATCACGCTTGACAAGTTGCTGGATCGCTTGCCGGCTGTGGTTTGAGGGGACATGTATAGAAATTGCTGATTTCTATACATGTTCGGATTCACCAGATAGGAAATCGCCATTTCCTTTGCATATTTGGGTGGCCAAAATGTGTCGGTATGGTCGACACGCTTCCTGATTTGTCCACAACTGCAATCTGTCCATTCATACTGGACAAGTGCCAATATTGGACAAGAGGCAATTCCCACGGGAAATTCCTGTTGCGCTCTGCTCTGGGACCCGAAACGGGCCTATCGGTGCGCTTGTCTGTCTTGTAGCGCGGCCGGCCAAGAAAGGGCTTAGAGGGCCGTCATTGAGCCGGCGCCCACAAGTAAAACCATGATTAAACATACAGTGATAACCCGGCTAAGCGTAGTAAAATTACCATCGTGGTAACTTTCGTCATCATTTCAGAGTACAGTTTGACTTCGCCAGCCAAAGGCGGAGGCGAAAAGATTCCGGGCGGGCCGCTGTATGACCTGGACAGGGTCAAGGGGCTGCTCAAGGACGGCAAGGGGTTGCAGCTATGGACCAAGGACTGCGTGAAAGATGTCGCCGAACTCGGCTGGGATTATTCCGACGTGATCGACTTGATCCAGCACTTGCGCAAGGATGACTACATTGATTCCGAGTGGTGTGAGAACGGCAAAGGTGCTTACGCCGCCTGCGACGCCTACACCGCCAGGATGTCGGAGTGGATTGAAGCCGCCAATAAAAACATGCTGATTGAGTACTTCGTGAAGCTTGCAATCAACAAGCTTGGCACGATGGTGTTGACGATTTCCTGTCACACCTGACTATGGAGAAAAAGATGAATACCACTGAACTCTGCCCGATTTGCGGCGAAGGTCACGTGAGGTCTCACGTGGAGCACGTTGAGAGCGAATACAAGGGGCAAAAGGCGATACTGCCTTTGCACATGCAGGTGTGCGATACCTGCCATTCCGACTTTGCGGGTGCAGCGCAGGCCAAGCTGAACAAGCGCGCCGTCATGGCGTTTCGCAAATCAGTCGACGGCTTGCTCACGGGAGCTGAGGTGACTGCCCTTCGCAAGCACTACAGCCTGACGCAAGACCAAGCCGCCAGATTGTTTGGTGGCGGTCCCGTGGCCTTCAGCAAGTACGAAAACGATGACGTATCGCAATCCGAGTCCATGGATTCGCTGTTGCGCCTGGTTCGCCGTAGCGAAGCCGCGTTCTGGGAGCTGGTTGACGAGAAGGGTATGCGGGCCGACTTTACGCAGGAAAAGCCTGTGGCCTCCAGCACAAAGACTGCAAAGATTCTTCTGATGGCGGATTATCGCGGCACCCCACAACGCGGGCCCGACAAGACGACGCTCCGGCCATATCCAAGCGAGACAAGAAAATGGAACTCGTAGAAAAACGCCCCAGACTCGTTTCGTTCAGGGCGCTGGCTTTCCATGGCGAGAACAAAGGCCACGCCAGCGGTGCGGAAAGCTGGACGATACAGCTGACCCAAAACATCGAGGTGGGTTTGGCCGTTCCCACCGTGGCGGGCGGCACGCTCCAGGCGGTTGTAAAAATGGCCTTGAGCGCCGAGGCTGCCAACGATGGAAAGCAGGATAAAAAAGCGAGCTTCAATGCGGAGTACGAGGCCAAGTTCGACTACCCATCCGCCGTCACAGAGGCCGAAGCCGTTGCCTTGATGGAGCCTGAGCCCTACCAATACGTTCTCGTTGCACAAGCCTTCCCCTTGGCCATGACCCATTTCCGGCGGGAAATGCAATCCATGGGTTTTGATGCGCGGCAACTTCCTTTGGGTATTTAACGGCGCCTGCTTCAGCCGCGATTGACGCGGTCACGATTGCGGGGCCGCTGGTGCGCTTGACCAAGGCGCGCATGGAGGCGCTGTCTGAGGCTTTGCTGGCGACGGCTGATGAGATTCGGGCTGCCAGTGCATTTCACCGTTATGAAGATGCTTCACTGCGTTACACCGGTATCGAAAGCCACGATGGTCTTACTCACTACGGTTGTATGACACCGTGGTTGCGAGGGACTAAGGAAATGCACGTGGGCCTGCGGGCCAGCAATCGACTCTGTGTTGAGTTTCGTCGAAATCTGAATACCGCCTACCAAGGCGAGGCACTATTGCGCGGACTCAGTATCTTGCGCAGCGACAGTCCATATTCGCTTCAAAGGTAGCTCTGCTTTGATGTCATCGTCAAGGTGATCGTAGTGTGCAAAAAGGTAATCAAGTATTTCCTTCTGGCCCCACAGACGAACTTTGAAAAAACTCGAAGCCAGCTCTTTCTGCACATTGCTCTTAAAGCCGCTCCAAGAAACGAATAGGCCTTGGTCTGCTTGGAACTTTGAGACAGCCCCTAAAAGCTTGTCTACGGTAGGGCGATCTACGGGACCGCTCAGCGACTTGACTTCGACACACAATCTCGGTCGATCAAATCCCAGTGGGCCAGCGCCCGCAAGAATATCGACTCCTCCATCCGGACCCTCGGGGCTCAAGTAAGTTGTATACCCCTGAGCCTTCAAAATGGCATCGATGAGGCGGGTCAGATCGTGCCCCTTGAAGCGAGCGGCGATGAGTCGGCCAATTTGATCCTGCGCCAATGCGCCGATATCGGTATCACCGGCGGAGTCATCTGCTTCGGCCGGTATCGCTTTGATTGCATCGACTATTTTTTCAGGACGCCATCCGTTTTCTCGCATGGCGTTGATTCGCTGCTCTGCATTGTTTCGCCTGACGCGGCATATTGTCAGGAACGCGCCAAAGGTATACAGCAGGTCCTGGCCAAAATTGGTGCGTGGGATGGCCTCTCCGATCCACCGAACTTTTCTCGAGTGAAAAAAAGGATCTGGGCCTTTTTTCTCGAAGACGTAATCGCCAGTTATCTCGCCAATTTGAATTGCCGGCTGGGATTTAAGGGGCATGATGATCAGGTCACCCTTTTGCATCGCGTGTGCAAAAGGCCAGACTTGAGACGCCCAGTTCAAAATCGTTTTGGGCTTTGCATCTGCGTACCGCTCGATCATCTCATCCACTAAAGCAGCTCTATCGGGCAACTTTGAGAGATTGCAGTTCAACGCGTCCCATGTGACATATATGTTGCTGCCCTCAATGAACTTTTCTTCGAACTGTCCATATTTCCCGGCACGAACGAGCCAAACCGCCATAGCGACGCCTCCCTTTTCGGAACAATAACATGCGCTGGAGGGCGCTTGCCGGAAAATTTTCCGTACTCTCCAACGTGCTGATAGTGGAACGCCGTCAAGCCCCTGATTAGCCCGCCACCCCCACAAACGGCACAGCCCCCTCCACCGTCTCCCAAATAAACCGCCCCGAGGGGCTGTTCTGTTCCTCGACGATGTGCGCCACCAGCCCGGCCGCGCGTGAGATCACGGCGAAGCCGCGCATCACGGCGGTGGGCACGCCGATTTCTCCGAGCAGTGCCGCGACGGCGCCGGTGGCGTTGATGGTGATGGGCCGGCCTGCCGTTTCATCGACGGCGGCTGCGAGTTGTTCGAGTGCGCGAATCTTGTTGCCGGCCAGTTCGGGTTCGGCGCGGGCCAGGTCCAGAAGCTTGTAGGCGCGCGGGTCTACCGGTTTGTGTAAATGGTGGCCGAAGCCGGGGATGGGGCTTTTGAGGGTTTTGTAGTGTTGGGCGATGAGCAGGGCTTCGGCTTCGGGGTCTGCCGCTGCCGCGATACGGTCCAGCAGGCCTGAGCAGTTTTCCATGGTGCCTACAAACGAGCTGCCCACGGCCAGCAGGCCGGCGGCGACTGCGCCTTGCAGGTTTTCGGGGGCGCTCATATAGACCAGGCGGGTGGAGATGGCGCTGGGCGTGAGGCCGTGTTCCATCAACACGATCAGTACCGCGTCGGTGATGCGCAGGTCCACGCCGCGGGGTGCGCGGTTCAGGATTTGCATGAGCATCACTTCGGTAAAGGTCTTTTTACCCATCAGGTCTTGCACCAGGTCGGCATTGCGGTAATGCAGGCTGGTGAGGGTGTGGGTGCACAGGCTGGTGACGGGCTTGGCGGTTGGTTTGGTGCTGCTCATGGGAGTAAGCCTTTCATCATGAAGCGGTTGCGGCATCAGCAGCGGCCAGGGCTTGCGCGCGCACGGCGCTTTTCAGCACCTTGCCGACCGGCGAGCGCGGCAGGCTGTCGTGGAAGTGGATGATTTTTGGCGTCTGCACCGGGCCCAGGCGTTCGCGCACAAAGGCGATCAGCTCGGCCTGGGTGGCCTGCCAACCGGGGCGTAATTGCACCGCGGCCTGCACGGCTTCGCCCCATTTGTCGTCTGGGATGCCGAAGACCGCGCATTCATGCACGGCCGGGTGCTGGCCCAAAGCGTTCTCGACGTCGACGGGGTAGACATTAAAGCCGCCGGTGATGACCAGGTCCTTGAGCCTGTCCTTGAGGTAGAGGTAACCGCGTTCGTCGATCAGGCCGCGGTCGCCGGTGTGCAGCCAGCCTTCGACAATGGTTTCGGCCGTCATGCCGGGCAGGCGCCAGTAGCCCGACATCAGCAAGTCGCCGCGCGCCACGACTTCGCCGACCTCGCCCGGCGGCAGCAGCTGGCCGCCCGCCATGATGGCCACGTCGCTGAACCAGGTGGCGCGGCCCACGGCGGCCCAGTTGCGTTCGTCCTCAAAATCCTCGGGCCGCATCACCGTCAGGATTTGCGGCGCTTCGGTCTGGCCGTAGGTGGTGCCCAGCACCGGGCCGAAGAAGCTGCGCACCTCGCGGATTTTTTCGGGCGGCATGGGGGCGCCGCCGTAGATCAGGCGGCGCAAGTTGGGGAAGTCCGCGCGCGAGGCGCCGGGCAAAGCCATCAGCATGTAGACCAGCGTGGGCGGCATAAAACTCACGGTGCCGCCCTTGTGCTGGAAGGCCGCGCGCACGGCCTCGGCGCCCGCGCCGGCCAGCAGCACATGGCAGCCGCCCTGGGCCAGTATGGGCAGCAAATAAGTCGATGTGCCGTGGGTGATGGGCGCGGCCACCACATAACGCTCCTGCTCGTCAAAACCCCAGGCATGGATCTGGTTGCTGATATTGGCCATCCAGGCGCGGTAGGTCTGCATCACGCCTTTGGGCAGGCCCGTGGTGCCGCCGGTGAACTTGATGGCCTGCGTCGCCTCGGGCGGCAGCGTGAAGTTGGGGCGCGCCGCGCCCGCGTGCCGCGCGCTCAGGGCCGCCATGCTGGGCGCGCCGTCATTGCCGGCCACACCGCAATAGATGCGCCGGCCGGGCGCGCCTGCCAGCAGGTTCGCGCAGTCGGCGTCCAGGATCAGGATGGTGGGTTCGGTCGCGTCAATGATGCGGCGGATTTCAGGGGCGGTGCTTTTGGGGTTGAGCGGCACCCAGGTCTTGCCGCAGGCCAGCACGGCCAGCAGCGCGGCAATGTGTTCGCTGCTGTTGCCGGCGCAGATGGCGACGCGGCTTTGCGGTTCCGGGTCTATCTCCATCAGCGCGGCGGCAAAGGCGGATACCCAGGTGGCCAGCGCGTCGTAGCGCAGCGTGCCTTCGGGCGCGTCAATCGCGATGCGCTCGGGCCAGCGCTGGGCGGCGCGCCAGAAAAAATCAATCGGGTTCATGCGGTGGTTCTCTCTTTTCCTCGGTTTTTATTCAGCGCGCGCGCCGGACTGCTTGACCACCTCGCGCCAGCGTTTGGCTTCGGACAGCGTCCAGCTGCGCATCTGCGCGGGCGTGCCGGGCTCGGGCGTGGCCGCGAGGTTGAGCAGGCGCTGGCGCACCTCGGGCAGGGCCAGCAGCTTGACGAGCTCAGTGTTCACGCGCTGCACCACGGCCTGCGGCGTGCCGGCCGGCCCGGCGATGCCGAACCAGGACTGCACGTCAAAACCCGGAAAACCCGACTCGGCCACCGTGGGCACATCGGGCAGCAGCGGCGAGCGCTGGGCACTCGTGATGGCGACCGCATGCAGCTTGCCGCCACGCACATGCGGCAGGACCGAGGGCGCGTTGTCAAACATGGACTGCACCTGGCCGCCCAGCAGGTCGGTCACGGCCGGCGCGCTGCCACGGTAGGGCACATGCAGCATGGGCGCCTTGGCCGCCATCTTGAAGATCTCGCCCGAAAGGTGGATCGACGAGCCGCTGCCCGACGAGGCAAAGGTGATGCCGTTGGGCGATGTCTTGGCGAAGTTCACGTACTCGGCCAGGGTCTTGACGGGCAGCTGCGGGTTCACCACCAGGATGTTGGGCACCTTGGCGATCAGGCCCATGGGCTCGAAGTCTTTGAGCGGGTCGTAGCCCAGCTTGTCATAGAGCGAGGCATTGATGGTGTTGGCGATGGTATAGACATACAGCGTGTAGCCGTCGGCCGGCGCGCGCGCGACGATCTCGGCGCCCACATTGCTGTTAGCGCCCGCGCGGTTGTCCACCAGCACCGGCTGGCCCAGCTGCTTGCCAAGCTCGACCGCGACAATGCGCGCGATCACATCGGTGGCACCGCCGGCCGCATAACCGACCACCAGCTTGATGGGCTTGGTCGGCCACGCGGCGGGCTGGGCGTGAGCGGGCAGGGTGGTGGTGCCGGCGAGGACTGTGAACAGCGCGGCCAGGGCCGCCCGGCGCGATGGGGTCTTGAACAAACTCATGGGGAAGTGTCTCCTGTTGTCTCTGTTGTCGGTATGCGGTGCGTGTGCCGGGCTGGGTAGCGGTAGCGGCGACAGGGGGAAATTCTTGACCAGGGCTTGCCAGTCCACAAATTCAAACGTCCGGCCAGCGGACGTTTTATAGTCCGATGCCATGGCCCCGCGTTCCTCTTCTTCAAAACCTTCCATGCCTGTTGCCGAACCGACGGAACCCGCCGACGACGGCGGCAGCCGTACCCTGCGGCGCGGCCTGCAGCTGCTGGACGCCGTGCTGCAAAGCGGCCGCGAAGGTTTGCGTGTGGTCGACCTGTGCCGCACCGCCGGTCTGGAGCGTGCCACGGTGTACCGCCTGCTGGCCACGCTGCTGGAGGCGGGTTATGTCGCGCCGCGCGGCCGCTTCCGTTATGTGGCCGGGCCGCGCCTGGCCCAGCTGCAGACCCCGCCGCCCTCACCCTCGGACTTCGCGGCCCGCTTGCAACCGGTGCTGGCCCGCGTGAGCAAGGCCTGCGGCGACGCGGCCTTTGCCATCGTGCGCGAAGGCGCCGCCTCCCACTGCATCGCACGCCAGGTGGGGACGCACCCGGTGCAGATGCTGGTGATCCAGGTCGGCACGCGCCAGCCCCTGGGGGTAGGGGCAGCGGGCCTGGCTTTGCTGGCCGCGCTGCCCGAGGAAGACGCGGCGGCAGTCATTGCCGCCAACGCGCCCAGCCTCGCGCGTTATGGCGGCATGACGCCGGAGCGGATGGGGATTCTGGTGCGTGCCACGCGGGAGCGGGGGTGGGCTGTGATTGGCAACCACGCCACCGAGGGGGTGTTGGCCGTTGGCATGGCCGTGGCGGGGCGGGATGGGTTGCCTGCTGCTGCTATCAGTGTGGCTTCGACGATGGAGCGGATGCCTCGGGCGAGGCAGCAGTTGATTGTTCGGTGGATGAGGGAGGCTTTGGTAGCGGTGTTGCCGGACGGGTTGTAGCGCTGCCGGTTCTTGCTCCGGCGCAGCGCCCTCTTCTTAGTTCAGTTGGCCGGGTCTCGCCCCGGCGGGCGACTTACTTTCTTTTGCTTCGCCAAAAGAAAGTAAGCAAAGAAAAGGCGACCCGCAGTCTGGGTCCCTACGCTTCGCTTCGGGCAACCTGTGGTGCTCAAGCCAAGCGGGGTCAAAAACAACTCGCTACGCTCAAACACGTTTTTGCCCTGATCCGCTTGTCTCTGCGCTCCTCGGCCCAGCCAGGACGGGGCAATCGGGATCGGGGACAGAAGATAAATACTAAAGAACAAACCAAGACAAACAAGGACACGCCATGGCGTGTCCTTGTGGTTTCAGGTATTCGGCTTCTTGTCTTTGGCTGTTTGGTATCTCGGGCCCCTTGTGTATGCGCCGAGGAGCGCAGGTCCAGACGGATCAGGGCAAAAACGTGTTTGAGCGAAGCGAGTTGTTTTTGACCCCGTCTGGACCGAGCACCACAGGCTGCCCCGTAGCGAAGCGTAGGGGACGCAGACACCAGGGTCGCCTTTTCTTTTGCTTACTTTTCTTTTGGCGAAGCAAAAGAAAAGTGAGTTGCCGCCGGGCAACCCCCGGCCAGCAAGCCCCAGCAGAGAGAGCAGAAAGACAGAGGGAGGAGAGGGTAGAGAAGGGGAGGCGCGCTAAGCCGGAGCAAGACCCGGCCCAAAACCCCTATTCCGAAAACAGACTCATAAACCCCTTCTTATTTACCGCAATCAATTGCGACCTTTTTCCTTACAGTCCGCTAAAAGCCCATCTCCGCCGGCCGGCCGCCAGGCCAAAAAACAAATCAACCTATGCCAGACAACAAATACCTTGTGCGCGCGCCGCTGCTGGACCCCAAACAACAGGTGGTCGGCTACAGGCTGGCCTGGCAGAGTGCTGGTGATGCTTCCTCCTCCGATGCGTTGCAGGATGTTCGGGAGCTGCTGGAGTTTGTGGGTGAGCGGGGCCACGCGCAGGGCGAGGAGTCTGAGCTGGGCTTGCTCTTCCTCGATGCGGAACGTGGCGTGCCGCCGGGCAGTCTTTTTGCCGGCGTTGTGCCGCCCAGCACGGTGTTGATGCTGGACTGTGCGGACCTGGCTGAGGACAGCGCGGCGGGTATGGCTTCGATGCGTGAGCAGGGTTTTCAGCTGGCCTTGCGCGGCGCCAGCCTGGCGTTCATGCAGGCGCATGCCGAGACATTGGTGCCGCTGGCTACGCACATTGAATTGCCGCTGGGCCATCCGGACTACGCGGCGCTCAGCAGCCTTGCCAAATATGCCGAGCCGCCGCTGTCGGTGGTGGTGCAGGATTTTCCGGGCTGGCGTGAGTTTGACGTCTCTGCCGCGCATGGCGTGAGCGGATTTTTCGGGGCGCTGTGCACCACGCCGCGGCCGTTCAACAATTCGGGTGACCTGAGCCCGCAGGCCATCTTCATCCTGCAGCTGATGCAGATGGTGCAGGAGAACGTGGATGTGCGCCTGGTCGAGGGCGTGCTCAAGCGCGATGCGGCGCTGTCGTACAAGCTGTTCCGCTATATCAATTCGCCGGGCTTCGGCATCGAGGTCGAGATCGAGTCGCTGCGCCATGCGGTCACCATGCTGGGCTACACGCCGCTGTTCCGCTGGCTGTCGGTGCTGCTGGCCACCACCAACACGGCCGGGTATTCGCATGCGCTGCTGCAAGCGGCGATTGTGCGCGGGCGTTTTGCGGAGCTGCTGGGCAAGGATTTATTGCCGCGCGGCGAGGCTGAGCATTTGTTCTTTGTGGGCATGTTCTCCCTGCTGGACCAGTTGCTGGGCATTCCGCTTGAAAAAGTGGTGAGCCAGCTGCTGTTGCCCGAGCCCGTGGTGCAGGCGCTGCTGAGCCGCGAGGGGGTGTATGGGCCTTTCCTGTCGCTGGTGGAGGCCTGCGAGCAAAGGGACGGCCGTGTCCCGGCACTGGCTGATGCGCTGTTTGTGACGTCGACCCGGGTGAACCAGGCGCATTTCGCGGCGCTGGCCTGGGCGCATACGGTCACGATTTAGGTTTCCATGGTCCTTCCTCCGCGAGGGGGAGTGCAAGAGCGTGGCGCTGGTGGATTTGCTCCTTMCCCCGCTGGGGGAAGGCAGGGATGGGGGCCCGCGGCGTTTGATTGTGAT